>NZ_JBGCUL010000274.1:0-5348 GCF_054177685.1 Pseudomonas sp. P5_A2_2 | reverse complement strand
CAATCTGCCGATGCGTCAGTGCTGATGTACATGAGTTTTTTCAGCAAGGAATTGAGCAACCCGCAGATTACCGATTACCTGTCGCGGGTGATCCAGCCGAAACTGGCGACCTTGCCCGGCATGGCCGAAGCCGAGATCCTCGGCAACCAGGTCTTTGCCATGCGCCTGTGGCTGGACCCGGTGAAGCTCTCTGGTTTCGGCCTCAGTGCCAGCGATGTGACCAACGCGGTGCGCCAGTACAACTTCCTCTCGGCCGCCGGTGAGGTGAAAGGCGAATACGTTGTCACCAGCATCAACGCCAATACCGAACTCAAGTCCGCCGAAGCCTTCGGGGCGATTGCGCTCAAGGTCGATGGCGACAGCCGCGTGCTGCTGCGCGATGTGGCGCGTGTGGAAATGGGCGCGGAAAACTACGACACCATCAGCTCGTTCGGTGGCACCCCTTCGGTGTACATCGGCATCAAGGCGACGCCCGGCGCCAACCCGCTGGAAGTGATCAAGGAAGTGCGCAAGATCCTTCCGGAACTTGAAGCCCAGCTACCGCCGAACCTCAAGGCTGAGATCGCCTACGACGCCACCCTGTTCATCCAGGCCTCGATCGATGAAGTGGTGAAAACCCTGTTCGAAGCGGTGCTGATCGTGATCGTGGTKGTGTTCCTGTTCCTCGGCGCCCTGCGTTCGGTGGTGATCCCGGTGGTGACCATCCCGCTGTCGATGATCGGCGTCATGTTCTTCATGCAGATGATGGGGTACTCCATCAACCTGCTTACCCTGCTGGCGATGGTATTGGCCATCGGTTTGGTGGTGGATGACGCCATCGTGGTGGTGGAAAACATTCACCGCCACATCGAGGAAGGCAAGACACCGCTCGACGCCGCCATTGAAGGTGCCCGGGAAATCGCCATGCCGGTGGTCTCGATGACCATCACCCTGGCCGCGGTGTATGCACCGATCGGCTTCCTGACCGGCCTGACCGGGGCACTGTTCAAGGAGTTCGCCCTGACTCTGGCCGGCGCGGTGGTGATTTCCGGCATTGTTGCCCTGACCCTGTCGCCGATGATGTGTGCGTTCCTTCTGCGTCACGATGAGAACCCCAGTGGCCTGGCCCATCGCCTGGACATGATTTTCGAAAACCTCAAGCGCCGCTACCAGAGCATGCTTCACGGCACTCTCAACACCCGGCCGGTGGTGCTGGTGTTCGCCGTGATCGTACTGTGCCTGATTCCGGTCTTTCTCAAATTCACCAAATCGGAACTGGCGCCGGATGAGGACCAGGGCATCATTTTCATGATAGCCAACGCCCCGCAACCGACCAACCTCAACTACCTGAACATCTACACCGATGAGTTCGTCTCGATCTTCAAGGCGTTTCCCGAGTACTACTCGTCATTCCAGATCAACGGTTTCAACGGCGTGCAGTCGGGCATCGGCGGTTTCCTGCTCAAGCCGTGGAACGAGCGCAGTCGCACGCAAATGGCGATCCTGCCCGAGGTGCAGGCCAAACTGGAAAAGATCCCGGGGTTGCAGATTTTCGGCTTCAACCTGCCATCACTGCCGGGCACCGGCGAAGGCGTGCCGTTCCAGTTCGTCATCAACTCCGCCAACGATTACGAATTGCTGCTGCAGGTGGCCGACCGGGTAAAAAAACGTGCAAAGGAATCCGGCAAGTTTGCGTTTGTCCACGTTGACCTGGCCTTCGACAAGCCGGAAGTGGTGGTCGATATCGACCGCGCCAAGGCCGCGCAGATGGGGGTTTCCATGCAGGATCTGGGGGGAACCCTGGCGACCATGCTGGGTGAAGCCGAGATCAACCGTTTCACTGTTGAAGGTCGCAGCTACAAAGTCATTGCCCAGGTCGAGCAGCCGTTCCGCGACAACCCGGACTGGCTGAACAATTACTACGTGAAAAACACCAAAGGCGAACTGTTGGCGTTATCGACCCTGATCACCGTCACCGACCGTGCCCGACCACGACAACTGAACCAGTTCCAGCAACTCAACTCGGCCATCCTGTCCGGAGTACCGCTGGTGAGCATGGGGGAAGCCATCGACCTGGTGCGCCAGATCGCCCGGGAAGAGGCACCCGCCGGCTTTGCCTTCGACTACGCCGGCGCATCGAGGCAGTACGTTCAGGAAGGCAGTGCCCTATGGGTCACCTTTGCCCTGGCACTGGCGATCATTTTCCTGGTGCTGGCGGCCCAGTTCGAAAGCTTCCGCGACCCGCTGGTGATCCTGGTCACCGTGCCCCTGTCTATCTGCGGAGCATTGATTCCGCTGTTCCTGGGTTGGTCGAGCATGAACATCTACACCCAGGTCGGGCTGGTGACGTTGATCGGGCTGATCAGCAAGCACGGCATTCTGATCGTCCAGTTCGCCAACCAGCTACGCAAGGACAAGGGCCTGACGGCACGGGAAGCAGTAGAGGAAGCGGCGGCCATCCGGCTGCGTCCGGTCTTGATGACCACCGCGGCGATGGTGTTCGGCATGGTRCCATTGATCATCGCCACCGGTGCCGGCGCGGTCAGCCGGTTCGATATCGGCACGGTCATCGCGACGGGYATGTCGATCGGCACGCTGTTCACCCTGTTTGTGTTGCCCTGCATCTACACGTTGCTGGCCAAGCCCGATCAACCCTGACACAGATGTATCTATGGGAGAGGAACCTGTGGGAGCAAGCTTGCTCGCGATGAGGGCGTGTCAACCACCATAGATATCGACTGATACGCCGCCATCGTCGGAACGCCGCCCGGAGCAAGCTCGCTCCCACAGGGTTTTGTGTGATACCTGGCTGCTTTCTTCAGGTAAAAAAAAGGCCTCGCATCAGCGAGGCCTTTCATTTGGGCTTCAATCGGTTCAATTTTGCGACCTCAATCCCTGAGAAAGTCCGAACATGAACAACAACAGATCATGATCGGGTCGAGTGGCCACGGATGCCTTCGCAACCCGTGGCAATGGACAATGTTCTTCCGCGCTTATCGAGCTGAGAACCTGGGGGCGTGGTTGCTCCCAGGTTGCCATCGCGATCGATGCAACTGCCAAGGCTCCTACCAGAAACAAACCTCGTGCAATTTCGAGTTTCATCGCTATAAACCCTTGATAGCGCTGCCAAACGCCGTCTCATAAAAATAGATGAACTTTTGCCAGTCTGCCGCGCTGAACGACGAGTGGCGACGCAACTGCTTCAAGTCATGGACAGCTGCGCGATAGGCGGTCAAACGCCGTCGGCACTTCTCCAGATCGATCAGGGCAACTTCGACCTTGGCCGACTCGCCCTCACCCGTCACGCGAACGAATACGTGCTTGTCGTAAAGGCAACCGTGCTGCCAGCGGCCCTTGTGCATGCGAGCCAGGTTTTCAGCCAGGTCCTTGAGCACCCGGTCGTTTATGGCTTCACCATGACGTTCGCGACCGCCACCGGCATACCAGCGATCGATTTCCTCGTAGCCGTCCAGCGACTTGGTGACCAGCAAGGCACGCCACTTGTGCACAGGATCGCGCTGTGCGCCGCAGAAAACGATTTGCGGAACCCGTACGCCAAGCTCGGTCACACCGATGAGCGCAGCATGCTCGCGCATTACCGTAGGCCGCCCGAAAGGGTGCTGCAAGCTACGATGGATATGCCCGGTCTGACGCTTGACGTAGAGCAGTTGACCATCGCTGCCCATCACCCGTTGAACGCCGCTTTCCCCGCCGCGACGGACGTTGGGTTCTTCCACCCATT
The DNA here is from genome assembly GCF_054177685.1 of Pseudomonas sp. P5_A2_2. Taxonomy (NCBI): domain Bacteria; kingdom Pseudomonadati; phylum Pseudomonadota; class Gammaproteobacteria; order Pseudomonadales; family Pseudomonadaceae; genus Pseudomonas; species Pseudomonas sp. P5_A2_2. The sequence continues at coordinate 1,627 of NZ_JBGCUL010000274.1, read as the reverse complement.
CACCGCGCTGATTCCAAAAGTAATCGAAGCGGTCCTGGGGAGCGACTTCCGTTTCTGCTGCACACTGCACTGCCATCCTGTTACCTCTTGCGTAATACGTAAACTCGCCACATCGCATAGAGCGGCAAAAAGTCCAGTTGTTCCTGGATGAGGAAACCCGCCTGCTCAATTTCCTTTTCTACGGTAGCGGCCGGTAACACAAACCGGTTTTGGTAACCTTCCTGCCCACGGGTTTTCTCCGAGCGCTTGCGTTTCCATGCCTCGAAGTTGCCATCGACCCACAGCGAAAGGATCACACTGTCACGGGAAACTCGCTCGAATTCGCGCAAAATGGCCATGCGATGYTCGGCTTCACCGATGTGGTGGAACAAGCGCATGCAAAAAATGCTGTCGACGGAGTTGTCCGGCAAAGCAATGTCGAATGCAGACGTGTGCAAGGGTTGTACCCGTTTTACCACGTCGGCAGGTTGCGCCCGGGCTGCGATCTTCAGCATGGACTGCGAGTTATCGGCGCCGATGATCACGCGGTTGGATTTTTTTGCCAGCAAGGGCCAGAAACGCCCTGCACCGCACGGCAAATCGAGGATCAAACCAGGCTCGCCAACCAGAGCCAACGCCTTGCGCGCCAGTTGTTCGTCACGCCAATGGGACAATCGACGGCCGAGACCCTCCTGATGTTTGCGCAAATAGCGTTGTGCGTGCTGATCGTCGTACTTTTCGGAAAAATCGAGTTTGATCGGACCGCCCATCATCAGGTCTCCTGAACTTCTGATAGCAACTACCTTGGGCTTTGGGGTGTCGGCGACAGGTGATCCACTTGTGAAAAATTTGTCACGGGAAACCCCGAAATATTACAGGGTTTTACAGAATAGGTAGCGTTTGCTGAACACCCGACTCAACTGATCAAATTCAGGACAACTCCACCTGAAAACGGCAGCCACTAGGTTCCATGGTTGTCAGGCTGACGCTCCAGCCCTGGTTTTCACAGATCCGCTGCACCAGTGAAAGCCCCAGGCCCAGGCCTTCCCCGCGCTTTTCGTCGCCCCGAACGAAGGGTTCGAACATCGCCTCGCGTTTTTCCTCGGGAATGCCCACGCCACTGTCTTCGACCACAAAGCCCGTACCCGTCAGGGTCAGGCGGATGAAGCCCTGTTCGGTGTAATGCAAGGCATTGCGCAGCAAGTTACCCATCACCGCGTGCAGGAATGTCGCGTTGTAGCCCTTGGCCTTGGGGTTCCCCGGTTCGAAGATCAACTTCAATCCTTTTTCTTCTATGGGCTCGCGCCACAGACCGAGCAGGCCCTCGGCCACCTGGCTAAGGGACTGTTGCGGCGACATGCTGGCGTCTTCGCGTTGAGCACGGGCCAGCATCAGGAAGGTTTGCACCAGCTCACGCATTTCTTCGCACGCCCGGGCAATGCGCTCGACCTGGGCGCGGCCGCGCTGATCGATRCCGGGGTTTTCCAGCAACAACTCGCAGGAACTGGCCAATATCATCAGGGGCGTACGCAATTCGTGGCTGACGTCGCTGGTGAACAACCGCTCGCGGGTCAAGGCCTGACGCAAGCGCCCGAGGGTGGCGTCGAAGGCCACGGCCAGTTCGCCCACTTCGTCGGCAGCATAGTCC
>NZ_JBGCUL010000273.1:0-5352 GCF_054177685.1 Pseudomonas sp. P5_A2_2 | reverse complement strand
GATGTGGACCTCGCCGTACGTCTGGAGCGGGCCGGCATCCCTCTGATCGGGCCGCTGTCCTTGCAGGGCACGCCCCACACCAGCCGGCAGATATTCGAACCGCTGCCGGGGCTTCGCGAGCAATTGATCGCCCTGGCCGACTACGCCGGTGCCAGCCTGCGGGTTCTGCAGGGGCCGACGCTGATCGCCTATCCGGACGACTCCGGCCAACGGCTGGCGGCGCAGGAACTCAGCCAGTACTTGCAGGGGCACGCCTGGCAAAAGGTGCGTCTGCAAGCCTACGACCCGACCAGGGATGATTTGCCCTTGGGCTCGCGCTCGGTGTTTTACCTGGGCAGCAGCAGCGGCTTCAGTCTACTGGCCGAGCGCTTGCAAACGGCGGGGCAGGTACCTTACCTGTTCGCCGCCTCGAACCAGGTGGCGGGCAATCTGATGCAGGTGCCCGACGGATTTTCCCGGCGGGTGTTCCTGGCCTATCCGTTCGTGCCCAGCGACTGGACCCTGGCCGGGCGCCTGGCCTTGACCCGGTTACGCGAACAGCAGGGTCTCGGCGGCCAGCACGCGGTGCTGCAAGTGGGCGCGTTCAGCTCGATGATGCTGCTCAGCGAAGGCATGAAGCAGGCCGGTCGGGATGCCAGCCGCGAGAAACTGGTCAGTGCCCTGGAAGGCCTGCATGACTTCGATACCGGGCTGACGCCACTGATCAGCTTTGGTCCTGGCCGGCGCCAGGGATTGAGCGGTGCCCATATCGTCACGGTGGATCTGCCGGGCCAGCGTTTCTATCTGGTCGCCCCCTATAAACCCGTTGCTGCAACGCCCTGACCGGAGGCCGATCATGAAACTCAACACTTTGCAGGTCCCGCTGCCGTTGTGGGTGCCCGGTGCAGACACTTCCACTGTCGAAGCCGCGCGGCTACGCTTAWCCGGGACGAAGTCATTGGCGCCATTGCGCTTGCGCAATCGAATCGAGCGAATTGACGATGAATAGGGGTTTTCCCCAACGTTGGGGAAAAAACGACAATACCAATCCGGTCGCTTTCCCCGTTTTTGGGGGATGGAATGACTGTACAAGAAGGCATTGTTTTTAAATTCAAGGACATGAAGACCTGAAAATACCGGCGCCCAGCCTGGCGTGAAGTGTGCATAAGCCCTGTCAAGGCGTGCACTCAGCCAGGTTCAAACCCGGACCTGAGGTTTCAAGGAGTCCACCTTGTTAAACAAAGTACTGGTTGTTGATGACGAACAGTTGCTGGCGGAAAACCTCCAGGGTTACCTGCAGGCGCAAGCGCTGGAAGTCCGGATTGCCCACGACGGTGCGCAAGGAATCGCTGAAGCCGACGATTTCGCACCCGATGTGATGGTGTTCGATTACCGCTTGCCCGATATGGAAGGCTTTCAGGTGCTCGATGTCGTCCGCCAGAACAGGATTTGTCATTTTGTGCTGATCACAGGGCATCCCACCGCAGAAGTCTGCGAGCGGGCCCGGCAAATGGGAGTCAGCCATATCCTGTTCAAACCCTTTCCATTGGCGGAGTTGGCCCGTGCAGTGCTTGATCTTCTGGGCCGGCGGCGCGACCCCAAATCGGGTGTGAGCACTTGCGAAGGGTTCGTCGAACGACGCCAGAGCAAGACCGAAAGTTTCCCGCTGCAGTTGTACGATGGTAGTTGGGTGCTTGCAGATCGCCGAAAAAACACATCGGCCTCCATGGCACCGGACGACGAACAATTGCTCACCGGGGAGTAGTGGCGCGACAGGACGTTCCGGCCCCCGCCGAAATGGCTCGCCGCGCCGACAGGGCTCAAAGCCCCGGGCGTTGGAGAGCAAGCCATGGACCGTCTATCCCTTGCAATAGAACCGGCGCAACCGGAATGTGTACCGACTCGCTTCACCAGTGAACAACTGGCCCAGGCCCGGGCCCTGGCGACCAGTTCCGGCGAGCGGATGCTCGATGCCCTCGCAGCGTCGAGTGAGCTGGCTCCCATGCCCTTCATCCAGTGCCTGGGCGTCACCTTGCACTATCCGGTGCTCGACACCGACAGCCTGTTCAAATCCACGCCGGTGTTCGACCGGGTGACCCTGGCCCAATGCCTCAAGCGCGAATTCATCCTGCTGCGTCATAACGATGCGGTCATCGGTGCGTTCGCCGACCCCTTCGACAGTGCGCGCCTGGCCTGGATCGATGAATGCCTGCAAGGCGCGCCGCTGTACCTGGTGCATGCCGATGACCTGAAGGCCTATCTGGCGCGTCACGAAGAAAGCTTCCATGCGGTGGAGTCGCTCAACGCCCAGAGCGACGCCGGCGCCGAGATCGATAACCTGCAAAGCCTGTCCCTGACCAGCATCAGCGAAGATTCCAGCGTGGTGGTCAAACTGGTCAACTCGACCCTGTACGACGCGCTGAAAATGCACGCCAGCGACATCCACCTCGGCACCACCGGCAGCGGTCTGGTCATCAAGTACCGGATCGACGGCGTGCTCAACAACATCAGCAAGATCCAGGGCAGCGAGTTCGCCGAGCAGGTGATTTCCCGGGTCAAGATCATGGCCGAACTGGACATCGGCGAAAAACGCGTGCCTCAGGATGGTCGCTTCAAGATCGGCATCAGAGGCCGGCAGATCGACTTCCGGGTGTCGATCATGCCGAGCATTTTCGGCGAAGACGCGGTGCTGCGGGTGCTCGACAAACAGGACCTCGCCGACAAGGTCTGTGGCGTGCAATTGCAGGCCCTGGGCTTTGAAGAAGAAACCCTGCGCCAGCTGCGCCGGCTGGCCGCCGAACCCTATGGCATGGTGCTGGTGACCGGGCCTACCGGTAGCGGCAAGACCACCACCCTGTACGCGATGATCACCGAGATCAACCACGGCGTGGACAAGATCATCACCATCGAAGACCCGGTGGAGTATCAACTGCCGGGCGTGCTGCAAATCCCCGTCAACGAGAAGAAAGGCCTGACGTTCGCCCGGGGCCTGCGCTCGATCCTGCGCCATGACCCGGACAAGATCATGGTCGGTGAAATCCGTGACCCGGACACCGCACAGATCGCCGTGCAATCGGCGCTCACCGGTCACCTGGTGTTCACCACCATTCACGCCAACAACGTGTTCGACGTGATCGGCCGTTTCACCCAGATGGAAATCGACCCCTACAGCCTGGTCTCGGCACTCAATGCCGTGTTGGCCCAGCGGTTGATCCGCCTGGTCTGCACCAGTTGCAGCAGTCCTTACAGCCCGACAGAAGAAGAGCTGGAGGTCTCGGGGCTTGATCGGCACAAGGTCGCTCATTACCGGTTCGTCCACGGCAAGGGCTGCGGGCATTGCCGGGGCACCGGTTATCGCGGGCGTAGCGCGATTGCCGAGCTGCTGCACCTGGACGACGAACTGCGGCAAATGATCGTCGAGCGCCAACCTATTTCGAAAATCAAGGCCCATGCCTGCAAACGTGGCTTGCGCCTGTTGCGCGAGTCGGCGCTGGAGATGGTGGAACAAGGCCGGACCACTCTCGAGGAGATCAATCGTGTCACTTTTGTCTCGTGAGCAATTCGTCGCCGTGCTTGGCGCCAGCGGTGTTGGTCTGGGACAACGGCAAGGCAGTGCAACCCGTTGGCTGGGCAGCGTCGGTTACATCGACGAAGGCTTCCAGGCCTGGACGGTGGCTCTGGACACCCTCGACCATTTGCTGGCCGATCACACCGTTGCCAGGGCGGAACTGACCGTGGTGATCTCCGGGCACTTCAGCCGCTATTGCCTGGTGCCCTGGAGTGAGCAGATCAGCAGCCCGGCCGAATTGCTCGGCTTCGCCCAACTGTGTTTCGAAGACCTCTACGGTGCCCCGACGCAACCCTGGAGCCTGGTGCTCTCGCCTGAGCCCGCCGGTTACGACCGCATCGCCACCGCGCTGCCCCAGGACTTGCTCGAACGCCTGCGCACCCTGGTCAGCGCGCGCGGATTGCGCCTGCGTTCGGTGCAGCCGTACCTGATGGCGGCGTTCAACCATTTCGATAAAAGCTTTGATGCCGGGGACTTCCTGTTCGTGGTCGCCGAACCGGTACGCAGCGTTTTGCTGCTGGCCCGGGAAGGGCGCTGGGCCTCGGTGCGTTCGGTGGGCAGCAGCGACAGTGATGCCGCGCTGACTGCGTTGATCGGCCGTGAAAACCAGTTGCAGGCTTGCTCGAGCGAACGACCTTTGAATGTCTACCTGCATGCACCGGCGCGCATTGATTCGCCTCCCGACGTGCCCGGTGTGCATCTGCGCAACCTCGAAGAAGACCGGACAGCCGTTCGCGATTGCCTGTACGTCATGTCTCGGGCGGTGGCCTGACATGCGCCCCCTGATGCTCGACTTTCAGCCGCGCCGTCGCGCAGGTCCCTTGGGCTGGAGCCTGCTGGCGGGTGGCATGGTGCTGACACTCACGTGCATTCTGGTGCAACAGCACCTGAGCAACGAGGCCGAACAACAGCAAGGCCACCTGCAAACCACGCAGCGGGTGCTCACCGGCGATACCGGCAGCAAGCTCAGCCTGACCCCGGCGCAAATCCGCGAGCAGGCGCAGAACCTGGCCGAAATGCGCAAGGTCTCCCAGCAGTTGCGCCGTCCCTGGGAACGTTTGTTCGCCACCCTCGAAGCCATGCCGCGGGACAACATTGCCCTGCTGACCCTGACCCCGGACGCCCGCAAAGGCCAGGTGCGGATCAGCGCCGAGGCGCTGGACCTGGAGGCCATGCTCGATTTCCACCGCCGTCTCGAAGCCAGCGACGAGTTGTCCGACGTGTCGCTGCTGAGCCACGAAATTGTCGCCAACGTGCCGGAACACCCGGTGCAGTTCAACCTGTCGGCTACCTGGGAGATCGGCGATGCAAATCCATAAATTGATCGTCCACGAATACCTGCAAGGCCTGGGCGTTCCGGGGCTGGCAGGGTTGGCCATGCTGGTACTGGCGCTGAGCTATGGCCTGGTCGGGTTGCTGCCGGACTGGGAGTCGCTGCAAAGCCTCAGCCAGCAGACTCGCGAGGCTACCGAGTATCTGGCCAAGGTCGAAGACGGCACCGTGGCTGCGCCGGTGGTGCCGCAGCGCCAGCTCGACGATTTCCGCAGCAAGTTGCCGTCCCAGCCTCAGGCCACCGTGGCCATCGACAAGATCTACGCCCTGGCTGCTCAGGAGCGCATCACCTTGTCCCGGGGTGAATACTCTCTGGGCGTGGACCCCAAGACACACCTGGCCCGTTATCAGATTCTGCTGCCGGTACGTGGCAGCTATCCGCAACTGCGGCGCTTCCTGCACGCCTTGCTCGGCCAGTTGCCGGCGGTGGTACTGGAGGATGTGGAGTTTCAGCGCAAGAAAATCGCCGATAC
>NZ_JBGCUL010000272.1:0-5372 GCF_054177685.1 Pseudomonas sp. P5_A2_2 | reverse complement strand
GTCAAGTACACCGGGTTGTCGCCGACCCGCGCGCGAATAGCCTCGACAATCGCTTCGCAGCCACGGCGATGCACCTGCCGCGCGTCGAGCACTTGAAAGCCTTGATGATCATCGTTGGTGGTGCGCAAGCCGATTTGTACCGAGCGTGACGGGTCCACCAGCCCTTCCCTGGCCGCGTGCCAGAACATGGTGCCGTGATCGATGCGCTTGCCCTCTTCGTCCGGCCAGGTGTCGCTGTGGGCGTCGAAGTGGATCAGCGACAACGCCCCGTGCTTGCGGGCATGGGCCTTGAGCAGCGGATAGGTGATGAAATGGTCGCCACCAAAAGTCAGCATCGCCGTGCCGGCATTGAGGATGCGTTCAGCGTGGGCCTCGATGCATTCCGGTGTCGACTGCGGCGAGCCGAAATCGAAGTCGCAATCGCCGTAGTCGATCACCGCCAGGTGATCGAACGGGTCGAAGGTCCATGGCCAGTGCCGTTCCCAGGCAATTCCGGTCGAGGCCGCACGAATGCCACGTGGTCCGAAGCGTGCGCCGGGGCGGTTGCTGGTGGCCGTATCGAACGGCACACCACTGACCGCCACATCGACCCCGCGCAAGTCGCGGCTGTAGCGCCGGCGCATGAAACTGGTGATGCCACCGTAGGTACTTTCGGCGGCCGTGCCGTAAAGGCTGTCACGGGTGATAGCTTGATCGTTCTGCATCGGAACGTCCATTGAAGGCTCCTTCTCTTTTCTTATTGGCGGCTACGGAAAGTGGTCCACAAGCGGGTGCGCTGGCGCATGTCCTTGAGGCTCATGCTGCGGTCGGCGTAAAGCCGGTCACGCACATCGGCGGGTGGGTAAATGTCCGGATCTGTGCGCACTGCCTCRTCCACCAGCGGCGTGGCGGCCTGGTTGGCGGTGGCAAAAAATAGCGTGTTGGTCAGCGCCGCGACGGACTCGGGGCGCAACATGAATTCGATGAACTGGCGGGCAGCCTCGGGGTGTGGCGCGTCCTTGGGGATCGCCAGGTTGTCCTGCCACACGATGGTGCCTTCCCTGGGAATCCGGTAGGCGATTTCATAGGGCTTGTTGGCCTTGCGTGCCTGGTCGGCGGCCATGCTGGCGTCACCGTTGTAGGTCAGCGCAAGGCAGATGCTGCCATTGGCCAGATCGTTGATCTGCCGCCCGCTGGCGACGTAAAGCACCGAGGGTTGCAACTGATGCAATAACGTTTGGGCCGCGTCGAGATCAATCTTGTCGGTGCTGTACGGATCCTTGCCCAGATAATGCAAGGCCAGGCCGATCACTTCCTGTGGTGAATCAATGACCGCGATGCCACAGTCCTTCAGCTTGCTGGCGTATTCCGGTTTGAACAGCAGGTCCAGGCTGTTGAGCGGTACATTCGGCAGGCGTTTGTTCACCTCCTCGACATTCATCCCGAGCCCCAGGGTGCCCCAGGTATAGGGCACGCCATAGCGATTACCGGGATCGACCGCGGCCATCTTTTCCAACAGGTCGGGATCAAGATTGGCGTAGCCCTTCAGGCCCTCATGGGGGATGGCCTTGAGCGCACCTGCCGCCAGGCCGCGCGCCAGTACACTGGACGACGGGACGACCACGTCGTACCCGCTGCCACCGGTGAGCAGCTTGGTTTCCAGTATCTCCGGCGCATCGAAGGTGTCGTAGCGCACATGGATGCCCGTCTCCTGCTCGAACCGTTGCAGGGTTTCGGGGGCGACGTAATCGGCCCAACTGTACAGATTGACCACCTTGTCCTCGGCCTGGGCCGAAGCGGCAACGACGAGCAACAGCGCGGGTAAACACAGCTTGAACATGGGAGCCATGACGAACACCTGACCAGAGGAAGTGGTTGCAGGATGCGTCGTTGGATACATTGGTAAAATATCAAGTTAATTAACCTGACTTTATGACGGAGTAATGTTTGATGCTCGGCCAACTGCATGATCTGGATCTGCAATTATTGCGGCTGTTCGTCAGCGTGGTGGAGTGCGGCGGCTTCAGCGCAGCCCAGGGCGAGTTGGGGTTGAGCCAGTCGAKCATCAGCCAGCAAATGGCCAAACTGGAAACCCGCCTTGGCTATCGCTTGTGCAGTCGCGGCAAGGGCGGATTCAAGATCACTCCCAAGGGCGAGCAATTGCTCAGCGCCACCCGTGGACTGTTCGAGTCCATCGAAGCCTTCCGTCATCAATCCAACGGCGTGGCCGGACGCCTGATCGGCGAAGTGCGTCTGGGCCTGTCCGAAGCCCTGGATCAATCGGTGCTGCAACGGGTGGCCGAAGCAATCCGGCGCTTCCGTGAGCGGGACGAGTCGGTGCGTATCGAGCTGATCAGCGCCATGCCCGGCGAGATGGAACGCCTGCTGCTGCAACAGCGGCTGGACCTGGCCATCGGCTACTTCTCGCAAGTACAAAGTGCGTTTGACTACCGCGAACTGTTCATTGAAACCCAGCACCTGTATTGCGCCCCCGGCCATCCACTGTTCACCAACACGAACCCGATCGATCAGGACCTGCAGGCCAGCGACCGGGTCGATCACCCCTACCGTTTCCTGCGCAGTGACGAACCCTTTCAGGGCAAGCGGTGTTCGGCGCGCTCCGAACAGGTCGAAGGCACCCTCGCCTTCATCCTTTCCGGCAAGCATGTGGGTTATTTGCCCAGCCACTTTGCCCGTGGCTGGGAAGACAAAGGTCTGCTCAGGGCCGTGCGTCGCGGCGACATGAGTTTCGATGTCGCGTTTCATCTGGCCCGGCACCGGGCACAGGTGGCCGGCGATGCGCAGAAGGCATTCGAAGAGGACCTGCTCGCGGCGTTTGCCTGAATACGTCGTGGTCTACGCTGTAACAGTACCGGACACAGACATGCAAAAATGCACAGATAACCTGCACTTATCCGGGTTGTACAAGGCAAATTTGCACTGATACGATCCGTCATCGCTCGCGCGCGAGCATCTCGATAAAGAACAATAAAAGCAGGGAGTTAGTGATGACTGCTCAGGTTTCATCGAAGGGGGCGCTGCCCATGGAGGCCATGCAAAACGAAGTGCTGGCCGAGGTTCGCAACCACATTGGTCACCTGACCCTCAACCGCCCCGCCGGCCTCAACGCCCTGACCCTGGACATGGTGCGCAGCCTGCACCGCCAGCTCGACGCCTGGGCCCAGGATTCGCGAGTGCATGCCGTGGTCCTGCGCGGTGCCGGGGAAAAAGCCTTCTGCGCCGGCGGCGACATACGCTCGCTGTATGACAGTTTCAAAAGCGGCGACACCCTGCACGAAGATTTCTTCGTCGAGGAATACGCCCTCGACCTCGCGATCCACCATTACCGCAAACCGGTGCTGGCCCTGATGGACGGTTTTGTCCTCGGCGGCGGTATGGGCCTGGTGCAAGGCGCAGACTTGCGCGTGGTTACTGAAAAAAGCCGTCTGGCGATGCCGGAAGTCGGCATTGGCTACTTCCCCGACGTCGGCGGCAGCTACTTCCTGGCGCGCATTCCCGGTGAACTGGGAATTTACCTCGGCGTCAGCGGCGCACAGATTCGCGCCGCCGATGCGCTGTATTGCGGGCTGGCGGACTGGTACCTGGAAAGCGACAAACTGGGCGCCCTGGACGAGAAACTTGACCAGCTCGAATGGCACGACACGCCGCTCAAGGACCTGCAAGGCCTGTTGGCGAAATTCGCGGTGCAGCAACTGCCTGATGCGCCACTGGCGACTTTGCGCCCGGCCATCGACCACTTCTTCGCCCTACCCGATGTGCCGAGTATTGTGGAGCAACTGCGTCAGGTCACGGTCGCCGACAGCCATGAGTGGGCCGTCACCACCGCCAACCTGCTGGAAACCCGCTCGCCGCTGGCCATGGCCGTGACCCTGGAAATGCTCCGTCGCGGACGCGAGCTGCCCCTTGAACAATGCTTCGCCCTTGAGCTGCATCTGGACCGCCAGTGGTTCGAGCGCGGCGACCTGATCGAAGGCGTGCGCGCCTTGCTGATCGACAAAGACAAGACACCCCGTTGGAACCCGCCCACCCTCCAGGCGCTGGACGCCGAACACGTGGCGAGCTTCTTCAGCGGGTTTGACCAGAGCGAGAGCTGAGCCATGCACGATATCGAATTGAGCGAAGAACAAGTCATGATCCGCGACATGGCCCGGGATTTTGCCCGCGGCGAAATCGCGCCCCATGCCCAGGCCTGGGAAAAGGCCGGCTGGATCGACGACGGTCTGGTGGCGAAGATGGGCGAACTCGGCTTGTTGGGCATGGTTGTGCCCGAGGAATGGGGTGGCACCTATGTCGACTACGTCGCCTACGCCCTGGCGGTAGAAGAGATTTCCGCCGGCGACGGTGCTACCGGCGCTTTCATGAGCATCCACAACTCCGTGGGCTGCGGGCCGGTACTCAACTACGGCAGCGAAGAACAGAAACAGACCTGGCTGGCGGACCTGGCCAGCGGAAAGGTTATCGGCTGCTTCTGCCTGACCGAACCCCAGGCCGGTTCCGAGGCACACAACCTGCGCACCCGTGCCGAACTGCGCGACGGCCAGTGGGTGATCAACGGCGCCAAGCAATTCGTCAGCAACGGCAAGCGCGCCAAGCTCGCAATTGTATTTGCCGTGACCGATCCGGACCTGGGCAAGCGTGGCATCTCGGCGTTCCTGGTACCCACCGACACCGCCGGTTTTATCGTCGATCGCACCGAACACAAGATGGGCATCCGTGCTTCCGACACCTGCGCGGTGACCCTGAACGACTGCACCATTCCCGAAGCCAATCTGCTGGGCGAACGCGGCAAGGGTCTGGCCATCGCCTTGTCCAACCTCGAAGGCGGGCGAATCGGCATCGCAGCTCAAGCACTCGGCATCGCTCGCGCGGCGTTCGAAGCGGCGCTGGCCTACTCCCGTGATCGGGTACAGTTTGGCAAGACGATCAATGAACACCAGAGCATCGCCAATTTGCTGGCCGACATGCACATGCAACTCAACGCGGCGCGACTGATGATCCTGCACGCCGCGCGCCTGCGCACGGCCGGCAAACCCTGCCTGTCGGAGGCCTCACAGGCCAAGCTGTTTGCTTCGGAAATGGCGGAAAAGGTCTGCTCGTCCGCCATTCAGATTCATGGCGGGTATGGGTACCTGGAAGACTATCCGGTGGAGAAGTACTACCGGGATGCGCGGATCACGCAGATCTACGAAGGGTCCAGCGAGATTCAGCGGATGGTGATTGCCCGCGAACTGAAGAACTATCTGGTGTGAAGCCCTGTAGGAGCGAGCTCGCTCGCGATGGAGGTCAACGATGACGCGGGGCACCTGAATCAACCCGGTGCCCTCAGGTTTTTCGCGAGCAGGCTCGCTCCTACAGTGTTCTGCGTGTTACTA
>NZ_JBGCUL010000271.1:0-5387 GCF_054177685.1 Pseudomonas sp. P5_A2_2 | reverse complement strand
CGGCATTGGCGGCCGGCTGCCCGGTGGTGTTCAAGGCCCACAGCGGTCACATGGCCACGGCCGAGCAGGTGGCCGACGCGATCATTCGCGCCGCCGGGAAAACCGGGATGCCGGCAGGTGTGTTCAACATGATCTACGGCGCTGGCGTCGGCGAAGCGCTGGTCAAGCATCCGGCGATTCAGGCCGTAGGTTTCACCGGTTCGCTCAAGGGCGGTCGAGCCTTGTGCGATATGGCTGCGGCACGTGCGCAACCGATTCCGGTGTTCGCCGAGATGTCGAGCATCAACCCGGTGATCGTGTTGCCCGAGGCGTTACAGGTGCGGGCCGACACCGTCGCGCGAGACCTGACGGCTTCGGTGGTTCAGGGCTGCGGCCAGTTCTGCACCAATCCCGGACTGGTGATTGGCATTCGCTCGCCGCAGTTCAGCGCCTTTGTGCAGCAAGTGGCCGGGTTGATGGGGGATCAGCCGGCGCAAACCATGCTCAACGCCGGAACCCTGAGTAGCTATGGCCGGGGCTTGCAAAAATTGCTCGCTCATCCGGGCATCGAGCACCTCGCCGGCAGTCCGCAGCAGGGCAATCAGGCCCAGCCACAGCTGTTCAAGGCGAATGTCAGCCTGCTGCTCGACGGCGATGAAGTGTTGCAAGAGGAAGTGTTCGGTCCGACCACGGTGGTGGTTGAAGTGGCCGATCCTGCGCAACTGACGGCCGCCTTGAACGGCCTGCACGGTCAGTTGACCGCCACCGTCATTGGCGAGCCGGAAGACTTCGAACAGTTCGCCGGGCTGACGGCGTTGCTGGAACAGAAGGTCGGACGAATCCTGCTCAATGGCTATCCGACGGGCGTGGAAGTCTGCGATTCGATGGTGCATGGCGGACCGTACCCGGCAACATCCGATGCGCGCGGTACGTCGGTGGGCACCCTGGCCATCGATCGCTTCCTGCGCCCGGTGTGCTTCCAGAACTACCCGGACAGCTTGCTGCCGGATGCGCTGAAAAACGGCAATCCGCTGCGTATCCAGCGTCTGGTGGATGGGCAACCATCGCGCGAGGCGCTTTAACGGCTGACCACAATCCCTGTGGGAGCGAGCTTGCTCGCGATAGCGGCAGTCCAGTCGATGTAAGTGTTGACTGATGTTCCGCCATCGTCGGAACGCCGCCCGGAGCAAGCTCGCTCCCACAGGGAATGCGGTGCATGAGCTATCATTGCGTTTTTCTCATTCAAAGACTGATTGCCATGACTTCCCCAACCGACACCTTGCTCAATGCCCTCGAACACTGCGGAATGGTGGAGATCGACGGGCTGCATGCCTTCGAATTCGCCCTCGACGAGTTCGATAACCTGCACATTGAATGCATGGATGGCCGTGCGGCCAAACACTGGGAGTTCACCCCGGTGCAGATCCAGACCGCGACCTTCGACACCTCGCTGCAAAGCTGGTTGATCACCGGTAACTCGGGTGAACACCGTTTGGTGTGCCTGGGCGATGTYGTCAGCGGTGACAACGAAGATGACGACCAAGGCGATGCGTAACCTCTGGCCTCTGTTGATGGCTGGCAGCATCGGCGCCATGGGCGTCCAGGTCGCATCCGCCGATGACTATCAGCTGCTGGTGGGCTCCTACACCGCCGGTCAAAGTCAGGGCATCTACCGCCTGGCGTTCGACAGCAGCACCGGGCAGATCGATGCCAGCCCCCTGCAAGTGATCAAGAGCGAAAACCCGTCGTGGCTGACCCTGTCGAAGGACCAGCGACACCTGTTCGTGGTCAACGAGAATGGCCCGGGTCAGACCGATCCGGTCGGGCGCGTCAGCAGTTACGCGATTGATCCCAAGAGCCATGCGCTGATCCTGATCAGCCAGGTGCAAAGCCTGGGCAACGAGCCGACCCATTCCAGTCTCAGCACCGATGGCAGCCATTTGTTCGTCAGCAATTACTCGGTGGCCGAAGACCCGGGCGGCACCCTCGCGACATTGCCGGTGGCGGCCGATGGCAAGCTCAAACCGGTGGTGCAGATGAGCAGCCACCCGGCGAGCCGGGTCAATCCCGAGCGCCAGGCCTCGGCCCACRTGCATTCTGCGATCCCGTCGCCGGACGGTAAATACGTGTTCGCCAATGATCTGGGGGCGGATAAGGTGTTTACCTACCGCTTCGACCCCAAGGCCAACCCGCAACTGCCGTTGACCCCGGCCACCCCGGCATTCGTGCAGCTGCCGCCGGGCAGCGGGCCGCGCCACCTGCTGTTCAGCGCCGATGGCAAACACGCCTGGCTGACCATGGAAATGAGCGCGCAAGTGGCGGTGTTCGATTACCACGACGGCCGACTCGAACAGACGCAGATGGTTGATCTGGCTGCCGGGCAACCCGTCTCGGACAAGGCTGCGGCGGCGTTGCACGCCTCGGCTGACGGCAAGTTCCTCTACGTCAGCAACCGTGGCACGGCCAATCAACTGCTGGTGTTTGCCATCGATCCGGCCACCGGCCACCTCAAGGAGCTGCAACGGCGGGCGGTGGAGGGCGATCATCCGCGGGAATTCAGCCTCGATCCGAGTGGCAAATTCCTGTTGATCGCCAATCAGAAGAGCAACCAGATTGTCGTCGTCGAACGCGATGCCAGGACTGGTCTGCTGGGCAAGACCGTGCAAAAACTGCCGATGGACGCTCCGAGCGACCTCAGGTTTCTGCTGCGTCAATAAGCCGCAGGCCCCGGTTGATGGGGCCTGCCTGCTTTTATCAATGACGCTGATATCTGGTACTGCTACAAAGCATTTCAAGGCACGAACCCTCGAGGGTTWAGTTTGCTTCACGGCCCAAYCGGGCAAGCAAGCCAACTGAATCCGAGGAATACCGCCATGAACTTCAACATCTTCTCTGTCATTGCCGCTTCCGCCATTTCTGCCACCGTTGCGTTGCCAGCCAGTGCCAACGTTGAAATCAGCGACAAAAAAGCCCACACCCAGAGCTACACCCAAAAGTATCTGCAACAGAGCGCCAACTTCTACGCCGCGCTGGATCACAAGACCCAGGCCTGAGCGTTCAACCCTGCCTTTATGCAGGAGCGAAGTCACTGATGATCGAAGACCCTGATGTTGAAACGCAGGTGTTGAAAACGATCAGAGTGATGTCGCTCCTGCATAACGCATTTGCGACAGTATCATTTTGACATCAATGTTGCGCTTGATATCACATTGCCATGCGTTTAAATTGACGCTGATTTTTTGACTCTTCCTCACGGCAAGGATCGGCAGCATGGTGACGCGTCTGGCATTGGTTCTTCTTTTTCTCTATTCCACCCCCATTCTGTCGGCAGTCGACCCTGTTCCGAGTGAACCGGATGCTGCCCGCGAGCGCTTGATGAGTTTTATTGAAGACTGAAATAGTTTGGCTTAATGATCAATGAAGCTGATGGTCACTATGGATAACCCTGAGTGGTTACCCGAGCTTTTTTGATCGATTCTGTGGGCATTGAAACATGCCTGCGGAGAACATCATGGCCAGCGCAATTCTCACTTCTGCCAAATACGGCGCCTATGTGGCGATCGGTCTTTACCTTGCCATGGTGCTGCTGGTCAGCCTTTCGGCGCAGTCGCAATCCACCTTCGAAGCACCGATCCAGGTCGCTCATCCCGGCATCCAGTTTGAACACCGTGCGCAAAACGCGGGCGTTGATCAGGCTGAACTCGCGGGAGTCGTCGGCGCATGAAAGGGCACAGACTCTGGGTCATCGCCTTCCTGGCGTTCATGACCAACGGATCCTCCCTGCTGGGGATCGGCCAGGGCTCGGCGGGCTCGGTGGCACGGGCCATCGAAGCCAACCACAACATTGCCCGCAGCATCGAAAACGCCAGTGCCCAGGGCATGCTGACCGGCAATCCGCCGATCAGGACAGAAGGGGTGGTTTTCGGGCCGTTCCAGGTGGATTGCTCGGCGCTCGGGATGTGTGAGGTGTTGGCCTGAAGCCCACTGTCGATGAAAGGCTTTGTGGCGAGGAGGCTTGCCCTAATGCCGATCAATTAACGCTTCGAACACCGCCCCCCTGTGGGAGCGAGCTTGCTCGCGATGACGATCGCACAGTCAACACATGCGTTACCTGACAGTCCGCTATCGTCGGAACGCCGCCCGGAGCAAGCTCGCTCCCACAGGTTTTGCTCCTTAACTGACTGGCATTAGGGCAAGCCCCCTCACCACAGTGTGCGGCGGCTTACTTGCGCATCACTCCGGTAAACAAATCCGACTCCAGAAACCGCTGCAACCAGTCCTGCAAGCGCCGATACGGCGTCTGCGCGAACCAGTCGCGGTCGACATGGGCGAACTGGCGCACGAAGGGCATCAACGCCACGTCGGCCAGGCTTGGATGATCGGCCAGCAAGTAATCGCGTCTTTCCAGCAATACCTCCAGCCTTTGCAGAAATACCTCGCCCTCGCCGCGATAAACCTCCATCGGCTGCTCGGGATAACGCTCGGCGTACTTGTAGCGATTCAAGTGCACCTTGAACACCTGATCGTTCTGTTCGATCAGCGAGGCGATTTGCGCCGCTGCCACAGGATCATCCTTGAGCAGCCAGTCCTGCGGATCGTTCTGCGCCAGGGCCCAGTGCATGATGTCGAGGCTTTCGTCGATCACCTGGCCATCGGTGCTCAGCACCGGCACCGTGCCTTTGCCCGACAGCGCGAGCATTTCGGCGGGCTTGGCCTTCAGGCTGACTTCGACGATGTCCACGGCCACACCCGAATAACGCAGGGCCATGCGTGCGCGCATGGCGTACGGGCAGCGGCRGAAGGAATACAGAATATTCATTTCACCTCCAGGGTGCTCAGGCCGTTGCCCTGGCGTTGGACCTGAATCTGCACCGGAATCCGTTCATGCATTTCCTGCACGTGGGAAATCACCGCGACCTTGCGGCCCTGGGCTTGCAGGCCGTCGAGGGCGTCCATGGCCAGTTGCAGGGATTCCGGATCGAGGCTGCCGAAGCCTTCGTCGATGAACAGCGATTCGATTTTCAGCGTACTCGACGCCATCGATGCCAGGCCAAGGGCCAGCGCCAGTGATACCAGGAAGGTCTCGCCACCGGACAGTGAATGCACCGAACGCAGTTCGTCGCCCATTTCGGTGTCCATCACCAGCAACCCGAGCATGCTGCCGCCGCGCTTGAGGCGATAGCGTCGCACCAGTTGGCGCAATTGCACGTTGGCGTGGTGCACCAGCAGGTCGAGGTTGTAGGCCTGGGCGATCTTGCGGAAGGTGTCGCCGGTGGCGGAGCCGATCAACGCATTCAGGCGCGCCCAGCGCTGGTATTCGCTGTAGGCGTCGGCAATCTGTTGTGCCAGGGCCTGATTGACGTTCTGCCGGCGCTGGTCCTCGGCCTGCTCGGCGCGCAGTTCGGCGC
>NZ_JBGCUL010000270.1:0-5400 GCF_054177685.1 Pseudomonas sp. P5_A2_2 | reverse complement strand
AGGGGTGCCTGACAGTCCGCCATCGCGAGCAAGCTCGCTCCCACAGGTTACTCATTGCTCGCGCTATTTGCGGTCCAACGCCGCTTCCGCCGCAGCAATTTCAGCCTGGCGCTTGACGATCATGTCGCCCACCGGCGGCCCCTGGAACCGCCGCGCTTCAAAACCGAACCAGACGATGGCGGTCAGCACCAGGAAGCCGATGGTGATGTACAGCGCCCAATCGTTCGGTGGCTGGATGCCGATGACGAAAATGATGATCATCGACAGGATCGAGAGAATGGCGAACACCGAGTACCAGAAACGGCCCATGTTCCACGGCCCCATGGTCGGCCACTTCGCAGTCCCAAAGGTAAACAGGCCGAGCACGATGGGAATGGCGAAGGAGAAGAACAGGAAGATCACCGTGCAGGACACCACGATCGTATAGACCGGTGTTGCCCCGACGGAGATCACCGACGATCCCCAGTCGAACAACACCGCGAGGGTGGCACCGGTCCAGATCGCCGCGACCGGGCTGCGATGGGTCGATGAGACCGAGGCCAGGGCTTTGGAGCAGGGCAGGCCGCCGTCCCGGGAGAAGGCGAAGATCATGCGCGAAACCGAGGTGACAGTGGCCAGCCCGCAGAGCACCTGCGAGATGAAAATCGCCACGTAAAGCGCAAGCTTCAATGTCGGGTTGACCTGGGTGTTCATCGCCCAGAAAAACACGTTCCAGCCTTGCTTGGCCGCCTCGTCCATGCTCGGCAGCATCAGCACGAACGCGCTGAGCATCAGCCAGCCGAACAGCAACGACCAGACCACCGACATGACCATGCCGCGCGGCACCGACATGGCCGCGTTGCGGGTTTCCTCGGAGGTATGCGCAGAGGCGTCGTAGCCGGTGATGGTGTAGATCGGCAACAGCAGGCCGAGCATGAAAATCCAGCCGTTGGAGACCTGCGGCCAGACGCTGCCGCCCACCTCGCCGGAATAGTTGTTGAAGGTCCACAACCGCGCGAATTCGTAGCTGGGCGCCGACATCAGGCAGACGATGGTCAGGGCCAGCGCCGTGGCGAAGATCAGGTAGCCGGAGAAGTCGGTGAGCTTTGCCGTCAGGCCGATGCCCAAGTGGTTGCACAAGGCCTGCAGGCCGGTGAGGATCGCCAGGAAAATCACCCGGACCGTGGTCGTGTCCTCCATGCCCAGAGCCGGTCCGAAGGCGCCGAAAAAGAAGTAATAGGTACCGACGTTGATTGCGCCCAGAACCGTGACCAGCCCCAGCAGGTTGAACCACGCGGTCAGCCAGCCAGTGAAGCGGTTACCGAGAATCGAGCCCCAGTGGTACAGCCCGCCAGCGGTGGGGTAGGCCGAGGAAATCTGCGCCATGGCCATGGCGAATACCCCGGAGATCAGGCAGCCGATCGGCCAGCCGATGCCGATGGAGATGCCCCCCGCGCCCGAGGTGCCCTGGGCCAGCGAGTTGATGCCACCCGAGAGGATGCAGATGATCGAAAAGGAAATCGCAAAGTTGGAGAAAACCCCCATTCGTCGTGAGAGTTGCTGGGCATAGCCCATGCTGTGCAGCACCTTGACGTCATTGTCTTGCGCTTCGGTGCCCGGCTGGCTTGCTGGGTTCATGATGTGTGCCCCTTCAGGTTTTGGACAGGCCGAACTGAGCCGCCGTAGGCTCGACCTTGGTTTTCTGTAGGAGCGAGCCTGCTCCGGGCGGCGTTCCGACGATGGACTTGAGGATGACGCGGGGTGTCAGGCTCCCCGCGTCATCGTTGACGTTCATCGCGAGCAGGCTCGCTCCTACAGACGGCCGTGAAATGCCGCGTCGAAAATCCTTGCCACACCGTCCCGGGTCAATGGCAACGGGTTGCCGCCAGCGGAGGGGTCGACTATCGCCATGTCCGCGATCAGGTCGGCTTGCCGGTCATCCACGCCCAGTTCAACCAGGGTATGGGGCACGCCGATGTCCTTGCGTAGCTTGAGGACGAAGGCCATGAAACTGTCGAAGCCGGGTGAGGGCAGGCGCAGGTACGCCGCCAGGCGGGTGATGCGCTCCTCGATGGCCGTACGATTGAACTGCAGGACATAGGGCATGAAGGTGGCATTGGTCATGCCGTGATGGGTGTCGTACAGCGCGCCCACCGGATGCGAGAGCGCGTGCATCCCGCCCAGGCCTTTCTGGAATGCAGTGGCGCCCATCGCCGCCGCCGCGAGCATTTGCGCGCGCGCCTCGAGGTCCGACGGCATGTGTACCGCCTTCACCAGAGAGTTGGCCACCAGGCGCATGCCTTCCACGGCAATGCCATCGGCCAACGGGTGAAAACCGGGGGCGCAGTACGCTTCCAGGCAATGGGATAACGCGTCCATGCCGGTGCCGGCGGTTATTTTCGCCGGCATGCCGACCGTGAGGGCCGGGTCGCTGATCACCACGCGCGGCATCATTTTCGGGTGGAAGATGATGCGTTTGGTGTGGGTACGCTCGTCGATGATCACCGCCGCACGACCGACTTCGGAACCGGTTCCCGCCGTGGTCGGCACGGCAATGACCGGGGCGATGCGGCTGTCGTCGGCGCGGGTCCAGTAGTCGCCGATGTCTTCGAAATCCCAGACCGGGCGGGTCTGGCCGCTCATGAAGGCAATGAGCTTGCCCATGTCCAGGCCACTGCCGCCGCCGAACGCGATCACGCCATCGTGCTGGCCGGCACGCCAGGCGTCGAGCCCTCCGGCCAGGTTGGCTTCCACCGGATTGGGCTTGAGATCACAGAACAGCGCCACGCCAAGACCGGCGGCGCGCAACGCGTCCAGCGCCGCCGTGGTGATCGGCGCGCGCGCCAGGCCACTGTCGGTCACCAGCAAGGGGCGCTGGATGCCCTGGCTGCGACAGACGTCGGCCAGTTCGGCGATGCGCCCGACACCGAAACGAACGCTCGTGGGGTAGTTCCAGTTTCCTGTCAGGTTCATGGTCTACACCTCGTGACGCAGATGAAAGGATTTGGCCCGGGTCAGGTGCTCGTAGCCCAGTGGCGACAGGGTGACGCCGCGCCCGCTGTTCTTCACGCCGGTCCAGGCCAGAGCCGGGTCCAGGTAATCGCAGCGGTTCATGAAAACCGTGCCGGTGGCGATCTCATTGCCCAGGCGTTCGGCCGCGGCGAGGTCCCGGGTCCAGATGGAAGCGCTGAGCCCGAACTCACTGTCGTTCATCAAGGCGATGGCTTCTTCATCGCTGGCCACCGGCATGATGCCGACCACCGGGCCAAAGCTTTCGTCGCGCATGACCGACATTTGATGAGTGACATCGACCAGGACTTGCGGTGCGAGGTAGGCGCTGCCCGGTACGTCGGCGGGAAATGCCTGCGGATCGATCAGCGCTTTGGCGCCCTGGGCCAGCGCATCGGCAATCTGCCCGCGAACAAAGTCAGCGGCGGCCGGCGAAACCAGCGGGCCGAGGGTGGTGGTGGGGTCCAGCGGATTGCCCAGCACGTATTGGCGGGTCAGGGCGGCGAAGCGTTCGACAAACGCCGGATAGATTTTCTGATCGACGTAGATGCGCTCCACGGCGCAGCAGCTTTGTCCGGAATTGAAGAAGCTGCCATCGACCAGATTCTCCACCGCGTGCTCAAGATTGGCATCTGCCCGAACGTAGGCCGGGTCTTTACCACCGAGCTCCAGGCCCATGCCGAGAAAGCTGGCGAAGGTAGCGTGTTGTACTTCCTTGCCAGCCTCTACCGAGCCGGTGAAGTTCACCTGCTGTACCTCTCCGGAAACGATGACGGCAGCGGTGTAGAGATGACTGAGCACCAGGTTCTGGAACAGCCCTTCAGGCAGATTCGCGCGGCGAAAGGCCTCGGCAAAACGCTCGCCCACCAGCAGGGTTTGCGACGCGTGCTTGAGGATTACGCTGTTGCCTGCCATCAGCGCCGGGATGATCGTGTTCACCGCGGTCAGGTACGGGTAATTCCACGGAGCGATCACCAACACCRTGCCCAGCGGTTCGCGTTTGATATAGCGGCGAAAGCCCGCTGCGGGCGCGGGCTCGACAGCGGCCAGCGCTTGCGGCGCAATGGCGATCATATGCCGGGCGCGCTCCTCGAAACCGCGCAGCTCGCCGGCGCCAAAACACACCGGTCGACCCATTTGCCAAGCCAGTTCCGGGACGATTTCAGTGGTCATGGCGAGCATCGCGTCCACCGCAGCGCTGCACAACGCCGCGCGTTCGCTCAGTGGTCGGCGTTGCCATTGCGCCTGGGCGGCGGCTGCCGCTTTCAGCGCTTGATCGAGCTGGACCATATTGGTGCAGTGACGCTCGGCGTAGACCCGGCCATCGACCGGGGAAATGATCTTGATCTTATCTTTCATGGTGATCTCAATAGCGCTCGAAACCGCGCTGCAATTCCCAGTCGGTGATTCGCCGGTCGTACTCCTTCTGCTCCCACTCGGCGGTGTGCACGTAATGGTCGACCACCTCATCACCGAACGCCTGTCGCAACATGCCGGAGGCCTTGAGGGCGGCGCTCGCCTCGCGCAGGGTCTTGGACACTTCCGGCAAATGCTCATCCAGGTAGGCGTCACCTTCGAACGGCGGCGCGAGATCGAGCTTCTCGTCGATGCCGGCGAGGCCCGCCGCGATCAACGCGGCGAAGGCCAAGTAGGGATTGAGATCGGCACCGCCGATGCGGCATTCGATGCGGATGGCCTTGCTGCCTTCGGCACACAGGCGAAAACCGGCGGTGCGATTGTCGCGGCTCCACACTGCCCGCGTCGGCGCAAAGGTGCCGGCCTGGAAGCGCTTGTAGGAGTTGATGTAGGGCGCGAGAAAACAGGTGATGTCGTTGGCGTACTTGAGCTGCCCGGCGACCCAGGCCCGCATCAGTTTCGACATGCCGAACTCGGCTTTCGCGTCGAAGAACAGCGGCTTTTTGGCGTTCTTGTCCCACAACGAATTATGGATGTGACTGCTGGAACCGGCGGCGTCGTAGCGCCACTTGGCCATGAAGGTGATCGCCTTGCCCTGCAACTGCGCGATCTCTTTGCAGGCGTGCTTGATGATGACGTGGTGGTCGGCCATGGTCATGGCATCGGCGTAGCGGATGTTGATCTCTTCCTGCCCCGGACCCCATTCACCCTTGGAGTTTTCCACGGGAATGCCCGAGGCCTGCAGATGCTTGCGAATCGCCCGCAGCACCGGCTCTTCGCGGGTGGTCTGGAGGATGTTGTAGTCCTCGATGTAATGGCCGGCGGTTTTCGGTTTGTGATAGTTGCGCTGGTGGATCGCCTCGTAGCTCTCATCGAACAGATAGAACTCGAGTTCCGAGGCAAACATGCCGGTATAGCCGCGCTCGCGCAGGCGCTCGACCTGCTTTTTCAGAATCGCCCGCGGACTGTGGGGCAAGTCCTGGCGATGGTGATGAT
>NZ_JBGCUL010000269.1:0-5410 GCF_054177685.1 Pseudomonas sp. P5_A2_2 | reverse complement strand
GGTAAGCGGGCCGCCGCGGTGATGAGCCTGGTGCACTCCGCTCGGCTAAACGGGCACGATCCCTATGCGTACTTGAAGGACGTCCTCGAGCGGCTACCCACACAGCCCGCCAGTCGCGTCGAGGAGCTGCTGCCGCATCATTGGCAGCCATCGATCACTGCACGCTGATCGAGCTGCCCATCGTCAAGACGGGTTCCCCGGACGCATACGCAACGGCGCCACATTCGCCCAAATCGTCGAGCAGGGTGCAAGCATTGGCCTTTCAGTGTGTCCTCTGGAACTCGGGCCACACTTCAGATTGCAATTCACGGATCAACCAGAAGGATTCCTCGGGCCTCCTCTATCGCAACATCGCGCACCGCCTGGCTCCGTCACGGTGGCATCAACACCACTAGCGGATGACGAAGACACGCCGAAAGGCTTCTACTTGCGCCGCATCGAAGGCGTGCTCTGGTTGAGGGGCTACCGCTCGTGGCCGGGGCATCTATGGAATCCTGAAGATGTCTTCGTCTTTTCACGGCACCACAATGCGGCCTAACCCATCCATCGAGCGGACGTCTTCCGGCCACCTCCGCTTGCTTCCAGCCGCCGGTCATGTCCAACGTTAGGCGTCACAAGCCAATCCCATTCGACTGTCACAGGGAGACCCACCGTGAGTGACCCCGAGAAGCAGGTACTGCGAGCGCTCGACACCTACAAGTCGGCTGTCCTGGCAAAGAACGCTGAGACGTTCATGCACCTCTACGATCCCGAAGTCAGGATATTCGACACCTGGGGAATATGGTCATACGAAGGCGCCGCGGCTTGGAGAGTCGCTGTAGAAGGTTGGTTCTCCTCGCTTGGCAACGAGAGTGTCAGGGTCACGTTCGAAGACGTGAAAATCACAGGTGAACCGAGCTTCGCCTCAATGAGCGCCTTCGCGACGTACGCTGCCTTCTCGGCCCAAGGCCAAGAACTTCGGGCGATGCAGAACCGTATCAGCTGGGTGCTTAAGTCCCGTGGCCATGTTCTACGCGTCGTTCATGAGCATACATCTGCACCGATTGGGTTCGAGGACGCTAAAGCAATTCTGAAGCGCGAAGGCAAGTCATGAGAGCACAGTGTTGATTGCCGCCTAACCCTTCCATCTAGAGGACGTCTTCCAGCGTGCTTCGCACGCTTCCAGCCGCCGCTCATGTCAAACGTTAGGCCGCGCGATTCACCAACGAAGCTTGGAGAGCATATGCAGAGAAAGCGCGTCGGGATCATTGTTTACGAGGATGTCGAGGTCCTCGACTTCTGCGGCCCGTTCGAAGTGTTCTCAGTCATTCGTTTGAAGGAGGAGAAGCGTCGCGACGAACCGTCACCGTTTCTCCCCCTGCTGATCGCAGAGAGCTCAGGTGTGGTCACCGCCACCGGTGGCATGCAAGTGCTCCCGCATCACTCAATGTCCGACTGTCCACCTTTGGACATTGTCGTCGTTCCGGGTGGCTGGGGTTTCCGCCACCACATGGAGAACCTCGCGCTCCACGACTGGCTCCGCTCGCGCGCCGCTCAGGCGGAAACAGTGACCGGCGTTTGCACGGGTTCGCTTCTGCTGAGTTCTGCCGGGCTATTGGACGGCCTGAGAGCAACGACCCACTGGCGCTTTCTCGATACGATGCGCGACTCCTTCCCTGCCGTGAGTGTCGTGTACGACAAGCACTTCGTACAGGATGGGCGCGTGTTCACCTCGGCAGGCATCTCCGCAGGAATCGACATGTCGCTCAAGGTCGTAGAGCAATACTTCGGCGATCGCATCGCCCGCGCAACGGCGCGCCACATGGAATATCCGTACCCCGACGCAGACGGTCGTCGCATACAGATTTAGGGACACCCGTGCACCTACAGAAGGCGAGGCCTAACCCGACGTTGCACCCGACGTCCTACGACTGGCTTCGCCAGCCTCCGCCCGCGGGTGAACTCCAACGCTATATGCCAAGGAGACATCAATGACTGTCAAGCGTATGGACAACGTCGGCATCGTGGTGGAAGACATCGATGCGGCCATCGAGTTCTTCGTTGAACTTGGTCTCGAACTCGAGGGACGCGCCCCGGTTGAAGGAGACTGGGCAGATGGCGTCACCGGATTGCACGGCATGCGCGTCGAGATTGCCATGATGCGTACGCCGGACGG
Organism: Pseudomonas sp. P5_A2_2; assembly: GCF_054177685.1. Taxonomy (NCBI): domain Bacteria; kingdom Pseudomonadati; phylum Pseudomonadota; class Gammaproteobacteria; order Pseudomonadales; family Pseudomonadaceae; genus Pseudomonas; species Pseudomonas sp. P5_A2_2. The sequence goes on along the minus strand of NZ_JBGCUL010000269.1, from coordinate 3,255 downwards.
TCACGGGCGACTCGAGTTGTCGCGCTTCCTCGCGCCACCTGTGGTCGCCGATCACCGCAGCGCCCCGGTGAACGCTCTCGGTTACCTCCGCGTCATGTTCACCGTGGAGGACATCGACGATACGCTCGTCCGGCTCGGCAGTCGCGGCGCGAAGCTCGTCGGCGAAGTGGTTCAGTATCAAGACATGTATCGGCTTTGCTATATCCGGGGGCCCGAAGGCATTCTCATCGGGCTCGCCCAACAACTCGGGCAGCAGACCTCCCGAGAGAATCCCATCGGACATAAGCGCTGAGAACTGAAGAATTGGCGCCTAACCCGTTGCTGGAGCGGACCGTCAGAACCTGGCTTCACCATCATTTGCCCGCCGCTCGGCGCCAACGTTTGGCGTCACACGGCAATCGCGAGGAGACCCGTCATGAATGCTGAAGATCTGCGCTCCGCACAGGCTCCGCTGAAGGAGCGCTATCGCGAATCCCCCGAGGCGGCGCGGATCACTTTGCGTGCGCAGGGCCGCATTGGCGAGGGGGTCAGCTGCAGGATCGAAACGGGCAAGGCGCTCGTCGTTGCAGGGCTTCATCCGGCCACCGGTGGGAGCGGGCAAGCTGCCTGTTCAGGCGACATGCTGCTCGAAGCTCTGGTGGCCTGCGCAGGCGTGACGCTGAACGCAGTGGCCACGGCGCTTGGCATTGCGTTGCGAGATGCCTCGCTCCAAGCTGAAGGTGATCTCGACTTCCGCGGAACGCTGGGTCTGTCAAAGGAGGTTCCAGTTGGTTTCCAGAGCATACGGCTGCAGCTCACGCTCGACACCGACGCGTCGGAGGAACAACTCGCCACCCTGCTGCGCCTGACCGAGAGGTACTGCGTTGTGTACCAAACGCTGGCGCATCCACCTGCGTTGGTAGTTACTCGCAAGCGCGCAGCGCCTGAGCGCGCTTCACCATGACGCCTAGCCCTTCCATCTCGCGGACGTCTTCCAGCGTGCTTCGCACGCTTCCAGCCGCCGCTCGTGTCAAACGTTAAGAAGGCTGGCATGCTGCACGCTTACATGCGATGTCTGATCTTTGTCGGTCTAGCCGCTTTCCTTCCCCTTGTGTATTACCTTGCCGTCGTCGGGGGGTTCCTCCCGTATGGCGGCATTTTGCTCATCACGATCCGCAACCTCTCCGACTCGTCGCTTCTGTTGTTTGGCCTCGGTCACTTGGTGGCATACGGGTTGATGCTCAACTGGTTGGCGCAACTCATTGCGCGGGTCATAGCCAGGTTTGCCAGCGCTCACGCTTGGTTGGCAACAACGGTCGTGCTGTTGCTGTTGGCGGGCATTGGGGCAATGCCCATTTTCGGAGTTGCTCATGGCCACATCCATTGGAAGTCAGCCTACGAACTCTACGGTTCGGACACATTGCGATAGGCTGTACACGCCTCCCGGAATGAGTGTCACCCGTGTACGTACCCAACCCTTCCATCCAGCGGCGGCTTCCAGCGTGCTTCGAATGCTTCCAGCCGCCACTCATGTCCAACAGTGGGGAACCTATGACTGGGGAGCCGGCAGCCACTTCGAACTGAACATCACTCGTCAGTTCATCGAGGCTGATCTGCGGGATGACGATGCAATCAGTCAGTTGAGCCTCACGCTTCGGTTCGCTCCGTCGCTGTCACTCGATGGTTTGGGTGCCGGCAATATCTGGTTCGAAGGTGCGCGAGCGGCTACTCTGGTCCGTGAGCAAATGCATGATCGTCCTGCGTTCCTTGCGGTCGCCGATGCGCAGGCCAAGTCCGTCGAACTTGTTCACTCGTATGTCTAGCTCTTTGCTGCCGTGGGTGCCCAACCCCTCCAGCGAGCGGACAGCCGCTCATGCCGAACGTTAGGCGGCACGCGGGCGCGACAACTATTCTGCGGGCGGCGCTTGCTTTTCCGTACGCGGCAAGCGTGCATCAATACAAGCCCAACGAGGCGCGCTGGAGGTCCAGATCGTCATCGCAGGGTTGGCAAGATTTGGATCGTCGAAGGTTCCAGCCCGAACGAAGATCAAATGCGGTCTTGCCTCAGCCTCGCTGAAGAGCGGAGTACCGCAATCGGGGCAGAACCGGCGGTGCATTAGATTGCCACTGTCGGCCACACTCGAGAAGCCGCTCGTTTTCCCTAGGACCTTGAACGTTGCGGTGCGGAAGCAGGCGCCGACCGTTCCGCTGCCTGCACCCAGGTATTGGCAATCGCGGCACCAGCACACGCGCGTGGTGATTGGCGGTTCCGCGCTCTCCCAGCGAACCGCGCCGCAAAGACACCTGCCTGTCACTGTCATTGCACTCTCCGAGGTCAGGACCGAGTGTTTACGTCGCCGCGGATCGTACGCTTGCCGGCTTGCTCAAATCCAGGCATGCCGCCTAACCCTTCGCTGCAGCCGACCTGCTACTGCTGGCTTCGCCAGCCTGCGCAGGCGCCTGAGATTAGGCCGCATGTCCACCATTTCGAGCGGACCTCTTTCAGGTGCTCCTCACGCTTCCAGCCACCGCTCGTGTCCAACGTTAGAGCACACTTGCCGGGCGTGAGGGAGGGATCATTCGAGTCATGAGCAAATCCGCCTTGGTTCTCACACTGTTCATCTCGTGGGCGCTGCTGCTGCTTGTGCTCATGGAGGTTTTGCGCAGCAGTCTGGTCTTGAGCGGTCGGGTACGGTCGAACGAGTTCGACCCGGAAAACTCGAACCTATCGCCATTCATGCAGCGTCTCGCTCGGGCACATGCCAACTGTCTGGAAGGGTTGCCAATTTTCGGGGGACTGCTCATCGTGGCCCTCTTAGCTGGCCGAACTGAAGTAACCGACCCTCTGGCGCCCTGGCTTCTGGGCGCACGAGTTGTGCAGTCCAGTATTCACCTGGCATCAGTGAGCGTCTTCGCCGTCAATGCTCGCTTCACGGCGTTCGCGGCGCAGGTCGCAATTGCCGTTTACTGGGCGCTTGCCCTCATCGTCAAGTGAGCGCGAGCGCAATTCGAATGTGCCTAACCCTTTACAGGGACTTCTGAAGTAGTCAACGGTCTTGTTTTCTCATTGCCGAGCCGACTTGAGTTTTTGGTTCGATGGGTGAGGCGTGATCGAAGGCGATGCCGAGACAGAGAACAGACCTGCCACTCTACAGACGGCCTTGTTGCATCGAGCGCGCGATGCGCACCTGAGCGCGCTGCAGCGTCGCTGCAGCGTCAGCCGCGCCAGCGTGCCAAGCTCATTGCTCGCATCCTCGAGCACGTCACTCAGCGCAG
>NZ_JBGCUL010000268.1:0-5411 GCF_054177685.1 Pseudomonas sp. P5_A2_2 | reverse complement strand
TGACCAGATTGGCGAACGTGTTGTTCTCAAGTTCCGCGCCAAAGTCCATCGAGGCGGTGCGTTCCAGATAGTAGAAGCGGTCTCCGTCCTGGAGTTTCTCCATCTGGTTCTCGAAGACGAAGTTGAAGGTCGAACCGAGCATGCCGCCAAAGGGCATTTTCTCCTCGGCCAGCCCGCCAACCCAGAAATCGACACTGTCCAGGCCGGTGATGGTCACGTCGTCCGCGGTGTTCAGAATACCGTCCGCACCAGCGGTGCTGGCCCAGGCACCTGTGCTGTTGAGGAAGTCGACACGGTCGGCCGGTGCAGTCGCGCTGCCTAACACCAGGTCCGCAGCCGCGGCGCGCTTGTCCGCCAGCGTGATGGCGCCGGTGATGGTCGAGTGTGTGCCGTAGGCGGCGATGAAGTTGATCAGCGATTCCGGATGTTTTATGTGCTGCACGAAATCGGCCCAACTGGTGTAAGGCTTGAGCTCTGCGTCGCCAGTAGGCAGATAGAACTCCCGCCGCGCCGCGTTCAGGGACGGAATGCCGGTATCGCGGCCGCGCGCCAGGTTGATGGCAGGCAGATCGAGCGGCAGGCCGAGCAGATTGTTGCGCAGGGCTTCAGTGACGAACTCGTCAATCTCGTTGCCTACCTGACGGGTCACGCCGCGCACGATGGCACCGGCCGCCTGTTCCGGGGTCGGACCGCTGCCCGCGAACGCGATCGGGTTGAGGAAGGCCTGAATCAGCCCGATATCGCTTGAGGCGAAGTTCGGATCCAGCCGGTCGACCTGCTCCAGCAGCATCGAGTGCCCGAAGCGATAGACGGTGTGCGCGAACTCGGCAACGATGCTCGGATCGATCGCAGTGTCGTACACCTGGCCCGGGGCGAAGAAGGGATCGACCATCGGCTGGATCGTACGCGCGAACTCCTCGAACACCAGGTGCTGGTACTGCATCTCGGTGCCGAACTTCGCGGTCTGGAACAGGCGCTCGCCGTTCCAGTCAAGGGTCGTGGTATCGACGGGAACGGCAGTGACAGGCGTCAGCAGCCACTCGTTCAGGAACGACACGTCGCCGCTTGCCGCTGTCGCCAGGACCACCGCCATGGTGTGATCGACCAGGCGGTTGTGCTCATGGTGGAAGATGGAATGGACGGTGGTCAGACCGATGTTCTCGTTGACCCGGCCGTCGCCGGCAATGTAGTGCGCGTCCAGCAGTTCGTTGTCGTAGAAGCCCGGTGCAGGCGTACCGCCAACAACAGTGTCCACATCGGGCAGGAGTGCTGCGCCGGTCACGTCGTCGATCGGAACGGCGGTGTGCGCGATGTCGTTGAGGAAGGCATGACCGGTGCGTACGGCATCGACCAGGCTGATGGGCGCCGCCGGATTACCTTCAACGAGCACATCGTCGGCCGTGCCGGCAATGCCGTCCGGGCCCACCATCACCACCTGAGGAAAACCGTTCGGACCCTTGATGAAATTGCCGTAGGCGTCGGTCGCCAGCAGTGGCACGTTGTTGAAATCGGCATCGGTGAGATTGATGCCGAGCAGGTCATGAGCTTGCGCCTTGACTACCTTCCAGGTTGCCATGCCACCGATCCCGACGTCGTCGGCCGTACCGAACACGCCATCGGCGCCCAGATCACGATTTTCGATCAACTTGCCGGTGGCCACCGGATCGCCCGCTGCGTTGAGCTCATAGGCACGCAGGAACACCTGGTGCGAAGGATGCGAGCTGTAGGTCTGGTTCTGGTCGACAAACGGCGAGGTGGTATTGGTGTTCTCGTGGATGTCGTCGGCCGTACCGAGGATGCCATCCGGGCCGGGCAGATTGGTGGCGCGCGTCAGCACCATGAAGTTGGTCGGGCTACCGGGCACGAACAACGGGTCATCCGGCTGCAGCGGAATGAACACGGTGCCCGAGCCGCCCTTGGTGACGAGGTCCAGGCCATGGTCGAAAAACTGGCCGAAGAAGGTCATCCATTGGTTGAAGGGCGCGGTCAGGCCCGCGTCGGGACTCACGTTCGAGTTGAAGAAGGTCTGGAACGTCGTGCCGTCGGTGCGGGTTCCGGTAATCACCTGTGAGCCGACTTTCAAGACATCGTCAGCCGTGCCAAGGATGCCATCCAGCCCCGGATCGAAGGTAGCCGCGACCGCTGCCGGGTTGCTGGCGGTCTGGTCGACGATCAGGTTGCTGATGGTGCGCGGCTGCGAGTCGTTCACCAGGCCGCTGGTCTGGAGGTAGCTCGTGCCGGCGTCGGCCGTGCGGAAGTCCGGAGTGGTCAGGCGCGGGAATACGTTATCGGCGGCACCGAACTCAGGATGGAGCAGGTTGTTTTCCGTCCCTTCGACCGTGCGCAAACCGTACGGCACCCGTATGTTCGGCAGCAGAGAAACCATGTTCTCACCCGCCGCGTTGTGTTCCGCGATCTTGATCTGGTCAAGGATGAACGCCAGGTCCGATTGCGTGTAACGCACACCGTTGCTGGGGGCAGTGGTCTGCGGATCGATCAGCGAAGGCGCCGCTGCGGGGGCCGGCGCGCCGGCAACTACGGCCGTGGTCGGTGCCGAGAACACCTGTTCGGTCACGCCATTATCGTCCGCATAGAAGCCTTTGACGCGCACTGCCAGGCCGGCAAGATCCGCCGTCACCGTGAGAGTGGGCGCGTCCGCTCTTGTAAATCCGAGACCGATGCGGCCTGGCCCGAGGATGATGTCCTCGAAGACGCCCGAGCCTGGTGCCAATTCAACCTGCCATATGTAACTGATGGAATTGTTGATCCCCCCACCCGCGTTGTCGGCATCGCTGATGCCTGCCGCCGACACGGTCAGCGTCTGGCCAACGGTCGGTGCGGTGTTATCGACCGTCAGTGCGCCCACAGGCTCGGCGTTGACCCCCTGCACGAGGACCACTGCCTGATCGGAGAACTGCAGCCGTTCGATGTGGGTGAGACGGTCGGTTTCTTCATTGCCGACATTGTCGGTCACGGTGACGACGTCGGTGGCGGCGAGATCGAGGGGAACGGCGGGATCGACGACGATGCCATTGACGGCGATCGTGTAGTTCGCCAGAGGGCCCATGAAGTTGACGGTGTCGAACGCAGCCCCGCCTACGGATGTACCGGGCAGGATTTCGCGCACGGCGACGAGCTGGCCGGGATTGAAGGTGCCGTTCAGCATGAGCGGGATCAGGGGCTCCATGCTGTCGAAGGTGGCGATCTCCGGCCCGGTGCCATCGATGTTCTGCCGCACGCTGATGCGCACGTTGAGCCAACTGTCGCCGTCGATGAGGTCGCTACCGCCAAGGCCTTCGATGATGTCGCTGCCATCGCCACCGAGGATGATGTTGCCCGCGCCGAACTGATCGTCTGCGGTACCCACGATGCCGTCGGGGCCAGCAGCAGCGGCGCCGACGAAGGCCMGCAGGCCGCTGACGAGATCGAAGTTGGTGAGGATGCTGCCCCTGGCCGTGATGTTGGCGATGATGGCTGCGTTTTGGTTGTCGCCGCGCAGGAAGTCGGCGAAGGACGACCCCGACAGGCCCTCCACTTCCGCGAACCGGTCATAGATCGCGTCGGCCGATTGCGCCACCGCGCCCACGATATTGCCCGCGGCATCGGGCACCGCGTGATAGGGACTGAAGAACGGGGTGACCATGTCGACGGTCACGCCGAMCTTGTCATTCTTGTAGGTGGTCCAGTCGAACCCGGACATGCCATCCATCTTGTCCTGAGCGTCGCTGGCGACGAACACTTCGTCGCCGCCCTCGCCGATCATTTCATCGAATCCGCCTTTTCCGATGAAGATGTCGTTGCCGGGCACATCGTCGGACAACGTGGGGCTATTGTTGTCGCCGACCGCACCGTCCTGGGTGCCCCCCTCGATCCAGTCATCGCCTTCGCCGCCCTGCGGCGATAGGTTGACTTTGGCGCCGAGGATGAAGTCGTCGCCCGCGCCGGCGAAGGTCATGGTGATGTCTTCGGTGGTGATGATGAAGTCTTTGCCAGCGCCGCCGAAGACCAGGTTGTTGAGGCCGAGGGTCGAGTTGCCGGCCTGGATGACGTCGTTGCCGTCCTCGCCGCGCAGGGTGTCGCTGCCGCCGATGTCGGTGATGATGTCGTCGCCGGCACCGCCAAAGACGTTGTCGTTGCCGTAGCCGCCGTCGAGGCGGTCGTTGCCGGCGTCGCCATAGACGGTGTCGTCGTCCGAGTCGCCGGCAATGAGGATGTCGTCGCCGGCCGTGCCGCCCAGCACGACCGTATCGCCGCCGGTGTAGTGCAGGTAGTTGGTATCCAGGCCCACTGTGGCGGGGTTGTCGCGGATCACCAGCGGCGTGAAATGGTCAATCCGTGGTGAGCCGATCGGGTGGATCGACGGGCCAAAGGGGTCGGCGTTGGCGGGCAGATCGTCGAGCGTGCCGACGATGCCGTCCGGGCCGGCCACCACACTCTGGTTGAACTGGCGCGTCGGGTCGGTCTCCAGGGTGAAGGCCGGCGTCAGGAATACGTTAGCCGACAGGTGTGTTGCGTCGCTGTTGAGCATCACCAGATTGGCGAACGAATTGTTCTCCAGTTCAGTGCCGAAGTTGAGTCCCGCGGTGCGCGCCAGATAGTAGAGGCGGTCACCATTCTGCAGGTTTTCCAACTGGGTTTCGAAGACGAAGTTGAAGCTCGAACCCAGCAAGCCACCAAAGGGCATCTTCTCTTCGGCCAGGCCGCCGATCCAGAAGTCGACGTTGTCCAGGCCGGAGATGGTGAAGTCGTCTGCGGTGTTCGGAATACCGTCCGCCCCGGCGTTATTCGCCCAGACACCGGTGCTGTGCAGGAAGTCGAGACGGTCGATTGGCGCGGTCGCGCTGCCGAACACCAGGTCTGCAGCCGCGGCGCGCTTGCCCGCCAGCGTCGTAGCGCTAGTGATGGTTGAGTGTGTTCCGTAGGCGGCGATGAAGTTGACCAGCGATTCCGGGTGCTTCATGTGCTGCACGAAATCGGCCCAGCTCGTGTAGGGGGTCAACTGGCTGTCGCCGGTCATGTGGTAGAACTCGCGCCGCGCCTCGTTCAGCGACGGGATGCCGGCGTCGCGGCCACGCGCCAGGTTAAGGGCGGCCAGGTCCAGTGGCAGGCCAACCAGGTTGTTGCGCACCGCGTCGGTTACGAACTCGTCGATCTCGTTACCGACCTGGCGGGTCAGGCCGCGTACGATGGCGCCTGTCGCCTGCTCAGGGGTGGGTCCGCTCGCAGCGAATGCCAGCGGGTTGAGGAAGGCCGCGATCAGGCCGGTCTGTTGATTGCCCGGGGCAGTCGGATTGCCGTCGCCGACGACGTTGAAGTTGGCATCGAAACGATCGACCGTCTCCACCAGCATCGAGTGACCGAAGCGAAAGACCGTGTGCGCGAACTCGGCGACGATCGCCGGGTTGATCGTG
>NZ_JBGCUL010000267.1:0-5432 GCF_054177685.1 Pseudomonas sp. P5_A2_2 | reverse complement strand
GGCAAATGCCAGGGGCCGCTGAAGTTATCCACAGCACCGATTTGTTTGAGGACTTGCTTGAGGGCCGTAACGCCTTGGTCAGATAACCCGACTTCGCGTTGTTCGCTGTCCAGTCGGGCCAGTTGCAAGGCGCTGCTGACTTGCTGTTGGCGCTGGAGCAGGGTTGCGTATTCTTCGCGCAATCGGCTCCAGTCTTGCCTGGCGAAGAAGCCCAGCCAATCCATCAGCCGCTCGCGAATCCCGGTTGCCAAAGAGTTGGCGGGCAATGTGAACTCGAAGTGCAGTAAGGCTTGCCCGGCGAATTGATACAGCGACTCGGCCTTCAGTTTTTCGGCCAATCCACGCTCACGCAAATCCGCCAGCAAACCGCCCGGTTTCTCGGCGTTCAGCCAGTGACACAGAAAACCCAATGCTTCGGCGGCGCAGTCGGGTAGCGCCTGGAGGGCAAACAGCAAATCCAGTCGGCGCTCGCCAGCCTGTTGATAACTGGCGTTTGAGGTCGCCATCAGCGGTGCCGGGGATTGTTGCGTGGCCTTTTCACCGCCGGCAATGACGCTGGCAAATGTCTCGGCCAAAGCTCTTAGTTCATCGAGGCTCTGCGGCCCGGCCAGGCTCAAGGTCATCTGCCCGGTCTGGTAAAACCGCTGATAAAAATCCTGCAATGCCTGCTGAAATTCGGGTTGCGACACCGGGAGGCTGTCGCGATTGCCGGCATGGAAGCCGCGCAGCGGATGAGCCTCAGAAAGCCCATCGAACAACGCCCGCTGTTGTTGCGCCACTGGATCCTGCGACCAGGCGACAAACTCCGCCTGCAACACTTCCCGTTCCCGCTGCTGATCGTCCGGATTCATACGCGGATGGGCGAGCATGTCTGACAGACGCTCCAGCCCACCGGCAAACGCCTGGGGTGGCAGTTCGAAAAAATAGTCCGTGGTGCGTTCGCTGGTTCGCGCGTTTACCTGGCCGCCATGACTCTGGACGTAGGCCATCAGCCCTTGCCCGGCAGGAAAACGCTCAGTTCCCAGAAACAACAAATGCTCAAGAAAATGCGCCAGGCCGGGCCACGCCAGCGGCACATCATGGCTGCCCGCGGCGACCCGCAAGGCTGCTGCGCAGCGTTTCAAATTCGGGGCATGACGCAGCGTCACCCGCAGGCCGTTGGCCAGGGTTTCAGTGTGGGGGCGAAGGGGATTCAGCGCGGGCATGGGCACTTCCAGAACAGTGAAGTGCCAATGCTAGCGGATTAGGACTTGTTCAGCTCGCCGTAAAGCTCGGGACGACGATCGATCAGGTAGCGATTGGCGGCGCGGGAGTCGACCATCAACTGACGATCCAACTCACCGACAATCAATGCTTCATCAAGGCCTGCCTGAGCGATACGGCTGCCATCCGGAGCGGCGATGCTGCTCTGGCCGCAATAATGGATGTCGCCTTCATGGCCGCAGTAGTTGGCGTAAGCCACATAGCATTGGTTTTCGAAGGCGCGGGAGCGCACGGTGACATCGGCGACGAAATCGAACGGAATCATGTTCGCGGTCGGCACCAGGATCAGCTCGGCACCGGCCAGGGCCAGGCGTCGGGCGTTTTCCGGAAACTCCAGGTCGTAGCAGATCAGAAAACCGAGTTTCCAGCCGTTGAGCTCAACGATGGGAAACTCGTCGGAACCTGCGCTGAACATCGAGTGATCCAGATCGCCGAACAGATGGGTCTTGCGGTAGTTGCAGATGCGCTCACCGTTAGCATCGATCAACTGCACGGCGTTGTAGATCTGCCCGTCGGCGGTGCGCTCCGGGTAGCCATACAGGATGGCGATCCCGGCTGTCTTGGCAATGCGCGCGATCTGCTGCGCCGACTCACCGTTATGCACCTCCGCCAACACGCTGACGGCATCGACGCCGATGTTGTAGCCGGTCAGGAACATCTCCGGCAGCACCAGCAGATCGGCGCCTTTTGCCTCCAGCGCAAGCTGCTGCACGCGCTGCAGGTTGCCGGCGACATCCAGGGGCAGTGGTGGACATTGGTAAAGGGCTACGCGCATTTCGGATTCCTCTTACTCGGGCAGGGCGATCGGTCCGATCTCGTTGAACACATCTCCTGGACCCGGATTCTCGGCGTGAGTTGCACCGCCGAAGTGTTTCATGATGCCCCACACCGCGTTGAGCGAGGTCTGCACCGCGCCCTCAACCCAGGCCGGCGTCCACGAAACGTCGTCACCGGCGATGAAGATCCCGCGCTGCTCGGCAGGCATGTCGTCCTGCATGAAGTGCGCGTACATGCGCTGGTTGTAGCGGTAATGGCCGGGCAGGGCGCCTTTGAATGCACCGAGGAAATGCGGGTCGGCTTCCCAGGACACGGTGATCGGGTCGCCGATGATCCGCGCTGCAATGTCGACTTTCGGGTAGATCTTCTTCAGCGCATCCAGCGCCAGTTTCACGCGTTTTTCCACCGGCTGTGGGAGCATTTTCAGCGCGTCGCTCATCCACGAGTACGAGAGGCAAATCACGCCGGGTTTGTCGTCGCCGTTGTCGAACAGGTAGGTTCCGCGGGTCAGGCGATCGGTGAGGGTCATGCTCATCAGGTCGCGGCCGGTTTCCGGATCCTTGTCCTTCCAGAACGGGCGGTCGACCATCACGAAAGTCTTCGACGACTGCATGTAGCGGGTGCGGTCCAGGGCCATCCACATCTTTTGCGAGAACAGGGTTTCGTCGCACTCGATCTGGGTGGTCAGCAGCCAGCTCTGGCAGGTGGTCAACACGGCGGCGTATTCGCGGGTGTCGCCCCAGTTGTCGGTGACGGCGAAACGGCCGCCCGGCGCGTGGGCGATCTTCTTCACGCCGGTACGCGGTGCGCCGTTGTGCAGGGAGCTGAGGCTGGTGCCGGCCGGCCAATGCGCGCAACGATCCGGCACGTGGCGCCAGATGCCCTGTGGCACCTGTTCTACACCGCCGACCACCAGATGCTGATGGTCGTCGCAGTTGGTCATCACCACGCGGAAAATTTCCAGCATCGAGTTGGGGAAGTCCGAGTCCCAGCCGCCGGTGCCGAAACCGACCTGGCCGAACACTTCGCGATGATGGAACGAGAGCTTGGCGAATGCCTTGGAGGTGGCCACGAAATCGTAAAAGGTGCGGTCGTCCCACAGCGGCACCAAGGTGTTCCACAGCTCTTTCAGGCGTGGAACATCACGATCACGAATGGCTTGCTGGATATCGGAGAACTGCGAACCGGCTTCCAGGGCATCGGCCCAGGCGTCAGCCACTTCCTGGAACAGTGCAGGAAGGTCCGACAGCTTCTGTGCGTAATGGGTCTGGCCTTCGAGGTCGATCACCGTGCTGCCCGACGCGGGCGTCAGCGGGTTAGGGAAAGGTTTGGTTTCAAGACCCAGCTTGTCGACGTAGTGATAGAACGCGGTGGACGACACCGGGAAACGCATCCCGCCCAGCTCGGCAACGATGCCTTCGGCGCCATTGAACGCTTGGGAGCGCAGGCGGCCGCCCATTTTCGAGGCTTCGTAGACGACCGGTTTCAGGCCCAGCTTCATCAGCTCATACGCCGCCACCAGACCCGCGATCCCACCGCCGACAATCGCCACTTCGGCACCGTGATTATGCTCGGGAATGCTACCCAGACCGGCCGGATGCTCAATCCAGTCGTCGAAGGCGAAAGGAAAGTCCGGGCCGAAAATGGTGACTGGCTTCTTACCGTCTGCAGGATGGCGATTGTTCTTGTTCATGGCTGACCTTACTGGCGACCCGACGCGGAATGCGCATCTGAGTATAGGAAAAGATGCCAGCCATTCTAGAGAGCACAGAACACGTTAATAAGACGCAAAGTGTCGTCGTTTTGCCATTTTATTGGTCAATATGACGATCTGGTAATACACACTGTCCCCTGTGGGAGCGAGCTTGCTCGCGATAGCGTCAGTTCAGTCACCGATGAACCCAGGCCTGAAAACTCAAACCGGCTGYCCCCGATCAATCTTGCTGCTCAAGATGATCGAGGTCGTGGTCTTCTCCACCCCATCCACACTGCCAATCTGATCCAGCAACTGATCCAGCTGCTCCGGTGAATCGGTGCGCAACCACGCCACATAATCAAACTCGCCACTCACCGCACACAATTGCTGCACCTGCGCCATTGCACTCAGGCGTCGCAACACCTCCTTGCCGGAACGCGGTTGCACAGTGATCCCGACATACGCCTGCAGCCCGCCATCCACCACCCGCTGACCGAGGCGCACACCGTAGCCGGTGATCACTTTGGCCTTTTCCAGCCGCGCCAGACGCGAGGTGACCGTGGTACGGGCGATGCCCAACTGCCGGGCAAGCATGGCCACGCTCTCGCGGGCGTTGATCTGCAGGGCTGCGATCAGTTGGCGATCGATTTCGTCGAGAACAGGGGGGCGAGTGTCGGGCAACGGCGTGGCTCCAGAGGCATGAATCAATGGTCAAGCATGTTACAGGCTCGTTCGACGCGACGCTTGTGGCCGAAAGAGAGGGGGGCAATCGACTAAGATTGATGCAGTCGAGGGTGAGAGGCCAAGGACATGACAACAAAGCTACCTGCTGCTGTGCGGGACCGTGCATTGCAGATCGCCCATCACGAAATGGGGCACTACGTGGTGGCCCGCGCCCTGGGATTTGAAACGGGCGGCGTGACGCTGACAGTGACCAAGGATTTGCGGCACCAGGGAGGGGCCTCCATTACCTTGGTGCGCCCAATTTCGTCGATGGAAGCCATGAAGGAACATCTGGAAGCCCGGATGATGGTGCTCCTGGCTGGCGCAATGGCGCAGACCCTGCCTTCAAAGCCTTCAGCCGCAAAACGCGTCGACAAGCGCAAAGCCGCTGCCATCCTCAAAGGCGAGCAAGGGGCGGAACAGGATTACGCAAAAATCAGGGAGCTTCAGCATCTGCTGCGTAACATCGCCTATCCCGATACCGATCCAGCGTCGTCTGAACGCATAACGGCGCAGCTCAAAGCGATGGCTGATCGGGTGTGGGGTCGGACGCAAAAAATCATCGAGGATCAGGCCGGGACGATTGCCGAATTGGCTGTGGCGCTGGTGGACGGTATGGCTCTAGTGGAGCAATGGGGGCGGGCGGCGGATACGTATGAGGTCGTGTTGACGGGGCAGATGCTGGAACGGCTGCGGGCAGTGCAGGCCATACCTTCGTTACGTGTTTGGACTGACAGCTGCAGCGATGTCGTTCAGCACTGGAGGTAGCGAAGGGCGAAAAGTCTGGTGCTATCAGTCCCAAAAAGGGAACGCTCGGYCCCTTTTTGGGACTTTTCAGGCTGCGTGATTACGCGTTGTTCTATCGATCTGCTTCAGCTCTCGTTTGAACAGACCGCCGCGTCAGCACTTTCGCCACATCATCAATCACCGCTTTGCTCATCGTCGTCAGGTAATGCGCGGCCCAGGCGTGGCG
>NZ_JBGCUL010000266.1:0-5455 GCF_054177685.1 Pseudomonas sp. P5_A2_2 | reverse complement strand
CTTCGGCACACTGCAGCACGACAGGATGTACCCTTCGGCTTCGTCTTCCTCGGTGATCCCGCCGTTGTGTTCCATTTCCACTTCGCCGCCCAGCTTCAGCACCTTGCAGGTGCCGCAGATGCCCATGCCGCAGGCTTTCGGGATCATCAGGCCGACCTTGGCCGCCGCCGCATGCACGGTCTCGCCAGGGGCCACGCGAATGCTCTTGCCGGATGCGATGAATTCCACCTGATGCAGATCCGCCGCATCGATTTCCGGGGCATCAGCCGCTTGTTCAGCGTGTTCCACGGCGTCGGCGCGGGCTTCTGGCGGAGTCGCGCCGAAGGACTCTTCGTGGTRGCGCGACATGTCGAAGCCAGCGCCTTCCAGCAAGCGCTTGACCGCGTTCATATACGGTGTCGGGCCGCAGCAGAACACTTCGCGCTCAAGGAAATCCGGTGCCATCAATTCAAGCATTCTGTGGTTCAGGTAACCGCGATAACCGGCCCAGGGCTCACCCATGCCATGTTTCTCGCAGATCAGGTGCAGGCTGAAGTTCTCGATCCGCGACGCCATGTGTTCCAGCTCGCGGTGATAAATGATGTCTTTGGGCGAGCGGGCACTGTGGATAAACGTCATGTCGACGTTGCCGTTGGTGTCGTAGAACCAGCGCGCCATGGACATGCACGGCGTGATGCCGACGCCGCCGCTGAGGTAGAGTACTTTCGGCGCAGGGAAGTCCATGGCATTGAACAGTCCGACCGGCCCGTGCACCGCCAGCTCCTGGCCTTCATGTAGAGTGTCGTGCAGCCAGTTGGACACCTTGCCCCCCGGCACGCGCTTGATGGTTACCGAAAAGCTGTACGGCACCGACGGCGAACTGGAAATGGTGTAGGAGCGCATGATCGGCACGCCGTCGATTTCCAGCTCCAGGGTGACGAATTGCCCGGGTTTGAAAAAGAACAGGATTGGCTGGTCGGCCATGAAACAGAAGGTGCGCACATCCCAGGTTTCCTGGATGACTTTGACGCAACGGACGATGTGCCGACCATTGGCCCAGGTCTGGGTGGTTACCGGGTTCAGGAAGCTGTTGGACATGCTGATCTCCACGGCCGACTGTCGGCCTTCATGTTTGCGATTCTGCGTATAGCGCGAACCTCCCATTTACCTATCTGCGACATTCACATACTTATCGCGACCAGCCCCCAATTACCGGGGGTTGCGCGTCGGGATCAGATTGGGCCATGTCGCCCATGGATAAGGTTCCGGGCAGCGCCGGCCCCACACTCGCCTCAACAGATAACTGCTGTTTTTTGTCTTGCGTCGCACAACCGTAGCCACTATTCGCCGGCCACACAGAATGGCCTTGAGGATTAAATGATGGACGTCACTACTACCCTGAGCCTGGGCGATCCGCTGGAACCCGCACGCAAGGCCACTGCACAGATGCTGCAAGAGCGCGAGCGCACCTTCTCGCTGCCGCAGCCGTTTTACTCCGACGAGCGCCTGTTTGATATCGACATGCAGGAAATCTTCCAGAAAGAGTGGTTGATCGCCGGCATGACCTGCGAGATCCCGACCAAGGGCAACTACCTGACCCTGCAGATCGGCAAAAACCCGATCATCGTGATTCGTGGCGCCGAAGGTGTGGTGCACGCGTTCCATAACGTCTGCCGCCACCGTGGTTCGCGCCTGTGCACCAGCGAGAAAGGCAAGGTCGCCAAACTGGTCTGCCACTACCACCAGTGGACCTACGAACTCGACGGCCGCCTGCTGTTCGCCGGCACCGAAATGGGTGCCGACTTCGACATGAACCAGTACGGCCTCAAACCGGTAAATGTGAAGACCGCCGGCGGCTACATCTTCATCAGCCTGGCGGAGAACCCACCGGCCATCGATGACTTCCTGTCGACACTGAACCATTACATGGAACCGTACGACATGGAGAACACCAAGGTGGCAATTACCACCACCTTGATGGAAAAGGCCAACTGGAAACTGGTACTGGAAAACAACCGCGAGTGCTACCACTGCAACGCGTCGCACCCGGAACTGCTGAAAACCCTGCTGGAATGGGACGACGTCACCGACCCACGCGCCGACCAGGCGTTCAAGGATCACGTCGCCGCCTCTGCCGCAGCCTGGGAAGCCGAGAAGATTCCTTACGCCCACGCCAGCTTCGGCCTGCGTAACCGCATCGTGCGCATGCCGCTGCTCAAGGGCACCGTGTCGATGACCCTGGACGGCAAGCAGGGCTGCAAAAAACTCATGGGCCGGATCCAGAACCCGGACCTGGGCTCGATGCGTATCCTGCACCTGCCGCACTCCTGGAACCACTGCATGGGTGACCACATCATCGTCTTCACGGTGTGGCCGATCAGCGCTCAGGAAACCATGGTCACCACCAAGTGGATCGTGCACAAGGACGCGGTCGAAGGCGTGGACTACGACGTGGAGCGCATGCGCCAGGTCTGGGATGCCACCAACGACCAGGACCGTCGCCTGGCCGAAGAGAACCAGCGCGGCATCAACTCCACCGCGTACCAGCCTGGCCCGTACTCCAAGACCTATGAGTTCGGCGTGGTGAACTTCGTGGACTGGTACAGCGAACGTCTGCTGAGCAATCTTGGGGCCGAGCCAGCGCCGTACCTCAAAGGGGTTCCGGTACAAGGCTGAGTATCGTCACCTCGGCCCTGAACAAAAAACCGCGAGCATGCTCGCGGTTTTTTATGCCGTTACGGAACATCTACCAGTTCCAGGATTTGATAATGCTCTGCGCCACCGAAAAAATATTGCCTATGTCGGAGGCACTGGGCGGTCTTTTATAGTCGGGATTGATTTTTCGCTGGAGTTCGTCATATAAGCCATCTATTTTTTCTTCAGTCCTCTTTTTATCGCGTTGACGAAGAATTTCAAGCCTGGCCTTATTATCCTCAAGCGCTTTGTTTTCTTCGAGATTAAACGCAAAACACCACTCACGTTCAAGTGGATCGATAAAAGGCGGAGGCCCAATTGGCTTAATCATTCACCACCTCACCATTCGGTTGATACGTTCAGGAAAACCAACCTGTGATCCAACTAACAACCGAATTGAACGTGCTGGTAATTTTCTCCCAGACATTCTTCAGCCAATTCAGAATATTTTTACCAACCTCAACGAAGAAGTTGGCTATTTTATCCAGCACTGCATTGAACAGACCACCAAAGGTATCCATAAAGCCGACAACGGCATCGCCACTTTGCGGAAATTTCTCAACTTGAGCAATGGCTTCGTCATACATCTTGTCGATGCGTTTATCCGCAGCCGCCTTGTCTCGGTTGCGCAGCTCATCGAGTTTATTCTTATAAGGCGTGGTATCAGTCGAACCGGAATTCTGGAACGCTTCCGTTGCCTTGGTCAACTCTGATTCAGACTGGTCGGACTGCCCCTCACCCGCCTCCCGGGCCTTGGGTTCAAGGTACCTCACCGCCGGATCATTGGAGCTGCTACTGACATAGAGGCTGCGCAGATGAATCTGCTGCAGGTGCGGCGAGGCCATCAGAACGCCTCTGGCACTGCCCTCCGAACGCTTTTTATCGTGAACTCGCATTTCGTTCAGAAGTTCGACATACGCCTCTTTGGATGGCGCAACAGCGGCGGCGGCGACCGACTTGACTTTTGATTTGGCTGCTTCTGACATTTTATAACTCCTTGTAAGTTGGTGTTAAACGCACGGTAGTGCCCATATAGACAAGCGCCGATATAAGCYACCGGCATCGCTCATCATTATTCTACAATTCGCTCACTAAATGACCTGCCCTGCCAGGCCTGCTAAAACATCTGGGATTAATAGTGCCCACGCACGCATTGTTTAGTACTGACGAATACGTCGCGCAAGGCTATTAGACTAGTCACTAAGGAGAAGAGAGATTTTTATGGGAAATATCATCAATTCTTGAGCGCAAAAACAATCCATTGCACCACTCCTACGGAGAGACCCGGAGAGAAATTTTTTTGAACAACCCTGTTCATTTCATCGCGTGAGGAAGATTAAAGTCCGGGAGATAAATCCTGTCAAATAGTCTGATATACCTATAGGAATCTAAACTTATTTAAATTGGATATATATCGGGACGATCAACTGGTCATATCGCTAACGAGCAGAAACGCCGCTTTCACGTCAGTCGATCGAGCCCGCGACCTGTACAAAAGACAACCACCCCTCTGTAGCCCAGGCCGATCATGGCTTGCAGCATTCCGCGAACAAGTTATCCACACCTCGACTCACAGCAAATGTGGGTAACTGTGAGTTCTCAGGGATTTTTTCCACACAACGCCAATAAAATCCGTGACTTATTCAATTAACGGTTTTTCAGGTGCCGTTGGATGTTTTTTAATCAGAAGCCTGCAAGGCACGTTCTGTATGCCTTACAGAAGATCGCGAACACCTTATCCACAGAAGCGCCAACAGACTTTGGGGTTAACTTCGAAGGCTCTGTGGAAAACCTCTGAAACCCACAAAAACCCGACGTTTGCGCGGTAGCTAACGACGCAAAACCGTCTTTTGATCATTTTACGATCAAAGCCCTGCACGCCTCTGTCTATAAGGCCTACAGCCGATAGCAAACATCTTATCCACAGAAGCGCCAACAGAGATTGGGGGCAAGTCTGCATCCAAAACAGCACTTATCCCCTTGAAAAAGCTTGGAAAAAACACGAACCAGGTTGGTTGTTTTTTGAGCGACGGCTTGCAGGGCTTGATCTATATGGGGTATAGCGAGGGGCGAACATGTTATCCACAGAACCGCCAACAGGGATTGTGGGTAAACACCGAAGTTGTTCAAACTTTATTTAGACATGAGCGACCTGAATCCAGGTCCAGATTCAATTCAAAGTCTTTGAAGGCGCGCCATCCGAGCAATATCGACGGGACATATTGCCCGCCTATCAGCGACGGCGGGATGGTAAAGCCCGGGTAGTATTTGTAGGTGACTGCCATGGTGATGCCTTGCAGGGCCAATACGCCGTCGAAGCGTTGGAAGCGCTTGTTGTCGTTGGCGGTAACGCTCGAGCGTCCCGGTGTCAGCGCTTGCGCAACACTGAGCTGCCTGCCGGGCGACGAGGCCGTCAGGTAGTCGACATTTCCGGTATCGATGATGGCATGCGTTGCCCGGCGATCCAGCTGTGCGGCCACCACCAGCCGTTGATTGAGATCCAGGCGGCTGACGACAATCGACACATCACAGCGTTTGGCCGGCGGTGGATTCAGCTCCAGTGTTCTGCTGGTGATCTTCAAGCGCCCCAGCTTGCCGATCAGATCCAGCCCCAACAGATTATCCCGGTCGCTGACAAAGACCAGGACGTTTCTGAACTCGCGGGTGCCGACTTTCAGCGACCTGARAATTCCCAGCCTCGCGGCCAAGCCCTTTTCGCCATAAAACGTGCTGTAGCGATAAAAAGCATCGGGCAACAACTTGATGCCCATCTGTTTCGCCG
>NZ_JBGCUL010000265.1:0-5461 GCF_054177685.1 Pseudomonas sp. P5_A2_2 | reverse complement strand
ACCGGTCACTCCGCCCTGGCCGAGCTGAACTACACCCCGGAAGACGACAAGGGCAACGTCCAGATCGCGAAAGCCGTTGAAATCAACGAAGCCTTCCAGATCTCGCGTCAGTTCTGGGCCTGGCAAGTTCAGCAAGGCGTGCTGAAGAACCCGCGTTCGTTCATCAACTCCACTCCGCACATGAGCTTTGTGTGGGGCGATGACAACATCAAGTTCCTGAAGAAGCGCTACGAAGCCCTGCAAGCGAGTCCGCTGTTCGCCGGCATGCAGTACTCCGAAGACCCGGCTGTGATCAAGCAGTGGGTGCCGCTGATGATGGAAGGGCGTGACCCGAACCAGAAAGTCGCGGCCACCTGGAGCCAGCTCGGCAACGATATGAACTTTGGCGAGATCACCCGCCAGTTCGTCGCGCACCTGCAAACTACGCCGAAGTTCGATTTGAAGCTGTCCAGCGAAGTGCAGGACATCACCAGGAACGAAGACGGCAGCTGGCGCGTCAGCTACAAGAACCTGAAAGACGGCAGCAAGACCGAAACCGACGCCAAGTTCGTGTTCATCGGCGCCGGCGGCGGTGCCCTGCACCTGCTGCAAAAGTCCGGCATTCCTGAAGCCCGTGAATACGCAGGCTTCCCGGTGGGCGGCTCGTTCCTGGTMACCGATAACCCGACCATCGCCGAACAACATCTGGCCAAGGCCTATGGCAAAGCCTCCGTTGGTGCACCGCCGATGTCGGTTCCACACCTGGACACCCGCGTGCTGGACGGCAAGCGCGTGATCCTGTTTGGCCCATTCGCGACCTTCAGCACCAAGTTCCTGAAAGAAGGTTCGTACCTGGACCTGCTGACCACCACGACCACCCACAACGTGTGGCCAATGACCAAGGTCGGCATCAAGGAATACCCGCTGGTCGAGTACCTGGCAGGCCAGCTTATGCTGTCTGACGAAGACCGCATGAACGCCCTGAAAGAATACTTCCCGAACGCCAAGGCTGAAGACTGGCGCCTGTGGCAAGCCGGCCAGCGCGTGCAGATCATCAAGCGTGATGAAGCCGCCGGTGGCGTGCTGAAACTGGGCACCGAAATCGTCGCTTCGCAAGACGGCAGCATCGCCGGCCTGCTGGGCGCCTCCCCTGGCGCATCGACCGCCGCACCGATCATGCTGACCGTGCTGCAGAAAGTGTTCAAGGACAAGGTCGCGACCCCTGAGTGGCAGGCAAAACTGCACCAGATCGTACCGAGCTACGGCACCCAGCTGAACGCCAGCCCTGAGAAGGTCGCTGAAGAGTGGGCCTACACCGCCAGGGTGCTGCAGCTGACTCCGCCACCAGCGGTGATCGCGCCGGCTGTGAAGCCAGTGACTGTCGATACTGCTGTGAAGGCTCCGAAGGCTAATGCTGCGAGTGATATGGCTCTGTAATTAGAGACCGGATCAAAAAAAGCCCATTGAACCGGCGACGGTCAGTGGGTTTTTTTGTGGGCGATAGCGAAGACATTGTTTGAAGACGGGCGCTCTAATCCACACGTATCGGCCGCGCTGTCATCAATTGCCAAGTCTCTGACGCTCAATGTGAAGCAGACAGTTTGCACGTGACGATACTGGGCGGTTTACCGATCTCGAACAGTAAAGCGAAACCGCATTGGCACATGAAGTCCTGCCCCACTATTCTGATGAAGGACTGTCAGTTGCATCTCAATAAAACAATCAGAGAGAGCGCAAAATGAAGTTCAGTTTTGTAGACAGCAGCCAGCTGAGCCGCCGGCGGGTTTTACGCGATGCTTTCACTCTGGCTGTGGCGGCCTCGCCGTTGGCAAGCCTCGCCAGGGCAGCCGAGGAAACCGGGGAGGCCAGCGAAAGCGCTGAAGAAGTGACCTTTGCCGCTGGCCCACGACCGCTGGTGCAATTCCCGCAAAAACGCCCGTTGACCCTGGTGACCACGCGTCCGCCGCATCTGGAGACGCCATTCCCGGTGTTCAACGAAGGGCCGATCACGCCCAATGACGCCTTTTTCGTGCGTTATCACCTGGCCAATTTCCCGACCAGCATCGATCCCGACAGCTACCGCCTGACGATCAAGGGCACGGTCGACACGCCGCTGTCACTGTCCCTCGCCGAGCTCAAGGCCCTCGCCGAACCGGTGGAAGTGGTGGCCGTCAATCAGTGTTCGGGTAACAGCCGTGGCTTTTCGATGCCGCGGGTGTTCGGCGCTCAGTTGGGCAATGGCTCCATGGGCAATGCGCGCTGGGTGGGGGTGCCGCTCAAGGCAGTATTGGAAAAGGCCGGTGTGAAAACCAGTGCCGCGCAAGTGACCTTCCGTGGGCTGGATAAACCCGTGCTGCCGAGCACGCCGGAGTTCATCAAGGCGCTGGACATCAGCCATGCCATGGACGGTGAGCCGATGATTGCCTGGTCGATGAATGGCACCGACCTGCCATTTCTCAACGGTTACCCGATTCGTCTGGTGGTGCCGGGCTATTTCGGCACGTATTGGGTCAAGCACCTGAGTGAGATCGAGGTCATCGACCATACCTATGACGGTTTCTTCATGGCCAAGGCGTACCGGGTTCCGGATAACGATTGCTTCTGCATTGCCCCCGGCACCACGKCGGCGAAAACCCTGCCGATTTCCAAATTACCGGTGCGCAGTTTCATCACCAGCGTTAAACACGGCGATGTATTGCCGCTGAACAAAAGCGTGGTACTCAAGGGCATCGCGTTCGACGGTGGCGTTGGGGTCAACAAGGTGGAGGTGTCGATCGACGGCGGAAAAACCTGGCGCGAATCCAAGCTCGGGCAGGACCTTGGCCGTTTCTCCTTCCGGGAGTGGACACTGCCGATCAGCTTTACCGGCAAGGGCGCCACGCAGTTGATGGTGCGGGCCAGCAACAGTGCGGGCGAGACGCAGCCGCTGCAAGCCGACTGGAACCCCGCTGGCTACCGCCGCCATGTCGTCGAAACCACCCACGTGACCGTCGCCTGAGGAGGACTGCATGAAACTTGTGAAACTCATGAGCGCCGTGCTGTGCGCGGCTCAGGTTGGTCTGGCCAGCCTGGCTGGTGCAGCGCCACTGTCGATCACCTTGCCGCCCGAAACGGTGGCGCTCAAGCCCAGTACGTTGCCGGGCTACCCATTGGCGCAGCAGAAGTGTTCGATCTGTCATTCGGCCGATTACATCAACTTCCAGCCGCCCGGCATGAGCCTGACGCAATGGACCGCTGAAGCAGGCAAGATGCAGCAGGTGTACGGTGCGCCGATCAGCGACCAGGAGGTGAAAGTGATCGGCGCCTATCTGGCAGTGACCTACGGTAGTGCCCAAGCGAGCGATGCCGGTGTTCAGGCGGCCTCGACCCCGCCGACGGATCAGCCACCGACGGTGTCGGTAGCGAAAGTCGCCTCGGCCTTGCTTCAGGACAACGCCTGCCTGTCCTGTCACGCGGTCGACCACAAGGTCGTCGGCCCGGCCTATCACGATGTGGCGGTCAAGTATGCCAATGACCCGCAGGCACTGGCCCGGGTAATGTCGGGCATTCAGCACGGCGGTAGCGGCAAGTGGGGGGATGTGCCCATGCCACCGTTCGCGCAGTTGAGTTCGGACGACCTGAAGAGCCTGGCGACGTTCATCATGAAGCAATGAATCAGCGTTAGCCTGATGCGAAAAAGCCCATTGAACCGGCAACGGTCAGTGGGCTTTTTTGGGGGGCGCAGGTTTGTTCAAGGCATCCAGGTGTTGGCACTGAAGCGCTTGAGAATGTCCTGGTACATCTTGGTCCGTCGATGGTTCTGGCCATAACCGCCAGCAGCGGCAACGGTGCCGGCCTGGACGTGGTCCAGGTACTTGAAGATTTTGCCGGGCGACAGAAACACGACCTTGTAGCCAAGCCCGATCACCCGGTCTTGCAACTCATAACCGGGCACACGGTCGTCGATCTGAAAGTGCAGACCCTGCTGCTTCATCAGCCTGCAATTCCATAGTGTGCAAAAGCTTTTCAAGTAAGTTTCCCTGTAGGGTTTCGGCTCTTTTGATCGTAGGCCGAGCGATTGCTTGAGGCGCCGGTAATGGTGCTTGAGCAGGCGCGAAGTGAAGCGCCACAGGGTCCTTGGCAGTCCGCGGTTGAGTTGTTCCGTGCAACCGACCGCTGCGACGTTTCGATCTTTTGTGCAGTGGTCCATCATCATCGCAAAGACGTTTGCATCGAAGACGAACGTGTCGGTGTGCATCAGGAACAGATAGTCGGTATCAACCCTGGCCAGCGCCATGTCCAGCGCCTTGCCATGGGCGATGTGGCCCGGCTCTTTGGTGGGGGCATCCCGTTCGATCAGATTGATCCAGTCGAGTGAGCGCAAATACTCGACGCTGGCGTCCGCCGAACCGTTATCCACCACCCAGACCGGGATTGCGGCTTTGCGTACAGGCTCGCGCAACAGGTCCAGGCAGATCCTGGTCAAATCAAGGGTTTTGTAATTAACCAGAACGATGCTGAACGGTGGCTTGGCGTTTGTATCGACACTACCCATCTTCGAAATGCTCTATGACGCAAAAGCGGCGAAGACTAACAGAGGCAACCTTAGCCCAGGCTTAATTTCACCCGGGCTATTGCTCGAATGTGCCTGTGCGCACCTCGCCGCTGCGGATGTAACGGGCGATCAGCAYACCGCCGGGCGAGCTGATCGAGTTCAACAAGGTGAAGGCCGACGCTTGTGCATTGTCGTCGAACAAACGCTTGCCGCGCCCCAGCAGGATGGGATGAATCATCAGCCGCAACTCGTCCACCAAGCCGGCGGCAAGCAGTTGGCGCACCAGTTCGCCGCTGCCTTGGGTCAGTAGCTGAGGACCGTCCTGGCGCTTGAGCGCGCTGATCGCTTCGACCAGGTTGCCCTGCAGCGCATGACTGTTCTGCCAGGCCAGCGAATCGGCGCGATGGGTGGCCACGTGCTTGGGTACGCCGTTGAACAGATCAGCAATGGTGTGGTGGGTGGAGTCGGCCTGAATGTGGGGCCAATAGGCGGCGAAGATGTCGTAGGTACGACGTCCCAGCAGCAACTCGAAAGGCTGGGAGAACATGTCCTGTACGGCTTGGCCGGTGGTTTTGTCGGCGTAGGGGACGATCCAGCCACCGAAGCGGAATCCGCCACTGGTGTCCTCCTCAGGCCCGCCGGGCGCTTGCATGACGCCGTCCAGACTCACGAACGCGGCAACGGTGAGTGTGCGCATGTTCTTCTCCTGATTCATCCGGGTGAAAGAGTTCAGGCAGGGAAGTCTGCGATCCCTTGAGACCATTGCCTGAAAGATAGTCGAACCGGACGCTGTGAAATCGACAACAGGCTGCGCAGTTTTTATTTCTCGTGGGAATGCATTGCGATAAGCCCCTGTTTTCCAGTGGCCGCTGGTGGACGCACGACGTAATGCGGTAGCCGGTCAACTGCTGCCGCATACGTGAGCGCGCATCAAACCACGCAAGGTGT
>NZ_JBGCUL010000264.1:0-5461 GCF_054177685.1 Pseudomonas sp. P5_A2_2 | reverse complement strand
CCACCAGACCGAAGATGCCCAGCGGGGCGAAGCTGATCACCAGGCGCACGATCACCGTCACGCCGTTGGACAGGTCGCCCAGCACTTCACGAGTGGTATCGCCGGCATGACGAATGGCAATGCCCATGCCGATGGCCCACGCCAGAATGCCGATGAAATTGGCGTTCATCAGCGCGCTGACCGGATTATCGACCACGCTCAGCAACAGGCTTTGCAACACTTCGCCAATCCCGCCTGGCGCTGTGACCGCGACGTCCTGGGTCGACAGCACCAGGCTCGACGGGAACGTTATGCTGGCAACCACCGCGACCACGGCCGCAGCGAAAGTGCCCAGCAGATACAGGAACAGAATCGGCCGGATGTGGGTTTCCTGGCCGTGCTTGTGGTTGGCAATCGATGCCATGACCAGCACGAACACCAGAATCGGCGCGACGGCTTTGAGCGCCGAGACAAACACTTTGCCGATGAACGCCGTGGACTTCGCCAGGTCGGGGGCAACCAGCGCCAGGGCAATACCGGCGATCAGGCCGATCACGATCTGTGTGACCAGGCTCAGGCGTTTAAGGCGTTGCAATAGAGAAGGGGATGAAGCAGTCATAAAACGGCATCTCTGATTTTTTATAAGTGCGAGGTTTCGCCGCGCTTGCAGCAACGAACAGGGCAGGCCGCAGGCAGGAAACCGAGAAGGAAACACAGGGTGTAGAACGCCGCAATCCTTGTGGGAGCGAGCTCGCTCCCACAGGTTTGCCCCTTAAATGATCGGCTTTGATCACAGGGTGTACATTTTTCAGGGCGCGGACTTTATCACAGCGCAGGCACGATCTTTCAGACCTGTGACGAACTGCCACCCTGGCATTCAACGAGATAGGCAGGTTCGTGCAACCGGGTTCGGAAACACTCTGTTAAGATTCGCCATCCTCATTTTCATGTCTGCCAGTGGGCCTCCGGGCTATCGCTGGTGTCGTCGTTTTTTCTGGAGTTCTGCATGCTGTTGCCCATTCTTCTGTTGTCTGCAGCCGGTTTTACGGTGCTGACCACGGAGTTCATCATCGTCGGCCTGTTGCCGGCCATCGCCCGGGATCTGGACGTCAGCATCCCGCAAGCGGGTTTGCTGGTGACGTTGTTCGCCTTCACCGTGGCCGTGTTCGGGCCGTTCTTGACGGCGTACTTCGCCCGTTTCGAACGGCGTAAGCTGTTTATCTCGGTGCTGATCATGTTCGGTCTGGCCAACACGCTGGCGGCGCTGGCGCCGAACATCTGGGTGATGGCGTTCGCCCGTTTGATCCCGGCGCTGGGGCTGCCGGTGTTCTGGGCCTTGGCCAGCGAGACGGCGGTGGACATCGTCGGGCCGGATTACGCCGGTCGCGCCATCGCCAAGATCGGCTTCGGCATTGTTTGCGCCACGGTGTTCGGCATTCCGGTGGGCACGCTGATTTCCGATGCGTTCGGCTGGCGCAGTGCCTTCGCGATTCTGGCGGTCATCGCCTTTGCCAAGGCGTTGCTGCTGTTTATCTATCTGCCGAAGACCAACTTGCACCAGCATCAGGTGAGCTTCCGCTCGCAGTTCAAGATCCTGCGCAGCCCGCTGATGCTCGGTCACGTGCTGCTGTCGGTGATTGTGTTCAGCGGTATGTTCACCGCCTACACCTATCTGGCGGACATTCTTGAACGTCTGGCCGGCTTCAACGGCACGGTGGTCGGCTGGTGCCTGATGGGCTTCGGCGCGGTCGGGCTGATCGGCAACTCCCTGGGCGGCCGGGCGGTGGACCGCCATCCGCTGATGGCGTCGATGATGTTCTGCGCGTTCATGATTGCCGGCCTGGTGGCGCTGGTGCCGAACATTCACTCGCCGCTCGGTCTGGCGGCGGCGATGGGCATCTGGGGCGTGACCCAGGCGGCGTTGTTCCTGGTCAGCCATGTGCGTCTGATGAAGGCCGCGCCCGAAGCGCCGGCGTTTGCCGCGTCGCTGAACATCGCCGGGGCCAACCTCGGTATCGGTCTGGGCGCGATGATCGGTGGTCGGGTGATCGACAGCGTTGGCCTGCAAGGCCTTGGCTTTGCCGCCGCTGCTTTCATTCTGGCGTCGATCCTGCTGGCCATCGCCCTGATGACCTTCAAGCCGCGCGAAGAGGTCACAGCGCTGTAAACAGCTCGCGTCGGGCACCTTCGGTAATGGCGACAATGCCGGGGTGCTTGACCTTGCGTTCCACTGAGATGGCATAGAACGACTCGCTCACCGCGTCGGTCTGGCCGATCACTTCCACGCCATATTGGCGTTGCACTTCATCGGCAATCACGCTCGGACCGATGAAGATCCCGCTGCCGGATTGGCCGAAGGCCTGCATCAGGGCGCTATCGTCGAACTCACCGACAATTTTTGGCTGGATCTGCTGCTCGGCGAACCAGCGTTGCAAACGGCTGCGCACCACGGTTTCCGGGCCGGGAATCAGCAGCGGCGCACCGTGCAGATTGCGCGGGAAGTCCCGGCCGTATCGTGCCGCCAGCTCAGGGGTGGCGAAAAAGCTGATCCCGCACTCACCGAGTTTCTGGCTGTAGCCCTTGATGTCCAGGTGCGACGGCATAGGGCTGTCGGAGATCACCAGGTCCAGACGCTGGATCGCCAGGTCGGCCAACAAACGTTCAAGCTTGTCTTCGCGACAAGTGATGCGCAGCGGTTCGCTCAGCTCCATGGTCGGTGCGATCAGGCGATAGACGATGGACTTGGGCACCACGTCGGCCACACCGACGCGAAACAGGATCTGCTGTTCATTGGGTTGTGCCCGCAGCATCAGTTCCAGTTCACCACCCAGCTGAAACATTTGTTCGGCGTAGGGCAGGGCCTGGCGGCCGGCCTCGGTCAGTTCGAGTTGCCGTCCAACGCGCCGAAACAACTCGATACCAAAGGTCTGTTCCAGTAACGAAATCTGCCCGCTGATGGTTTGTGGCGTGAGATTGAGCTGCTCGCAGGCGCGCACGATGCTGCCGGTCTTGGCCACCACCCAGAAGTAATGCAATTGCCGATAGTTGAGCATGGCGATCTACAGTTCGTAAAAATCGAATTATAACCGCTGAAAATACGAATTTTCCTGAAGTATTCACTTCCCTAGAATGCATCGCTATCAACGGGCCATCGTTTAGGTCCCGTTCGTTCTATCGAGGAAGGCATCATGAAGCTGAAAACCACGGCACTGTTGATTACGTCTTTACTGGTACTGGCCGGTTGCGACCAGGCCGAGAAAAGCGCGCAACAGTTGATGGGCAAGGCCGCCGAAAGCGCCAAACAGGCAATTGACGATACCCACAAGGCCGCCGAGCAAGCACTCAGTGACGCCACCAGCGGGTTGATCAGCAAAAAAGAATCATCGGAAAAAGAATCGGAAAAAACCGAATCTTCCTCCCAGGAAATCTAAACCGTATTACAACGAGTCAGGACTGACCCATGGACTACCTTTTACAACTTGCCGCCAGCCCCACCGCCTGGGTTGCCCTGGCCACCCTGGTGGTGATGGAAATCGTGCTCGGCATCGATAACCTGATCTTCATTTCGATCCTGACCAACAAACTGCCTGAGCAGCACCGGCAGAAGGCTCGGCGCATCGGTATCGGCATGGCGCTGATCCTGAGACTGGGTCTGTTGAGCACCATCGCGTTCATCGTCCAGTTGACCGCTCCGGTGATCGAGGTGCTCGGCCATGCGCTCTCCTGGAAGGACATGATCCTGATCGCCGGTGGCCTGTTTCTGTTGTGGAAGGCAACCACGGAGATCCATCACAGCATGGACCCGGCACCGGAAGATCCGAAGTCGGCAACCTCGACCGTGACCCTGGGCTTTGCGGCGGCGATCGGTCAGATTCTGATGCTGGACATGGTTTTTTCCATCGACAGCATCATCACCGCTGTCGGCATGACCGAGCACTTGCCGATCATGATCATTGCGGTGGTGGTGTCGGTACTGGTGATGTTGCTGGCGGCTGATCCGCTGGCCAGGTTCATCAACGACAACCCGACGGTGGTGATGCTGGCCCTGGGCTTCCTGATCATGATCGGCATGACGCTGATCGCCGAAGGCTTCGGCGCCCACGTACCGAAAGGCTACGTCTATGCGGCCATGGCATTCTCGGCTTCGATCGAGGCGTTGAACATGATGTCCCGCCGGGCCAGGCAGAAGCGGGTAGTCACTGAGGCTTGACCCACGCTAAAAGAAACGGCCGCCTGAACTCCATGGAGTGCAGGCGGCCGTTTTTGTTTGGCTTGTCAGTGAGCGTTGGCGTGTTGGCTMGGTGTCTTGTCCGTTTCCGGCGCAGGAACTCGCTGAACAGGGTGATGGTGGCGGCGAGTAATGCGCAGCACGCCCCACAGCATGGCGGCGGCTACCGCCAGCCAACCGCCAATCAACATCACAATGATCATGGTCAGGCTCATCTGTGCCTCCTCTTTGCCCTTCTGTGGGCACACGCGCTTCGCTGTCGTCCCTTCAGGGAACAGTCTAGCCGTTGCTGTATTTCAGGCTATTGAGCGAAAGTCGGCAGTCACCAACCAGTTCGCTCTATCGAATGCACGCGACTACCGTTTAAAGCTATACCGTAGCGGCGCGGCGACCTATGATCGACGACCCAGCCGGGAATGGGATTGCCTGGCGTCTGAACCTGAACAAGAGAGGGATGATGGTGCGGGTATTTTCTCGAATTTTGTCGGCCATGCTCATAGCCGGTTGCGTGGCAAGCCTGGCGGGCTGTGCCGGGAGTGTTGCACCCGAGATCAAGCGTTTGCCGGAGCGTGTCGAGCTCAGCGGCCGATTCTACCGGGGCGATGCGTATCAAAGCGGACCGCAGGTGCTGGCCAGCATGCTGTCCCAACAGGGCATCGTGATTACCCCGGGGTTACTCGACAAACCCTTGCATCTGCCGGGGGGCGAAGTCCAGTTGCAACAGAACATGCAGAACCTTGCCCGCGAGTACGGGATGGTGGTTTATCCCCTCGACAGCAACCTGCCGGCCTTGTTGACGCAAGTCGCCGCCGGTTATCCGGTGATGGTGCGCTTCACGGAAGGTTCGGCCATGTGGGCCGAACCGCGCTACGCCATTCTTGCCGGTTACAACCGCCAGAAGCAGACGGTCCTGCTGCGCGCCGGGATGAATCGCAGCGAACTGATGAGCTTCAGCTCCTTCGAGTCGGCGTTCAAGGACGCCGGCGGTTGGGCCGTGCTGATCCAGAAACCGACGCAGATCCCGGCCCAGGTCGATCAACAGCGTTGGCTCAAGGCCGCCAACGATCTGGCTCAGGCCGGTCAGGAACAGGCCGCCGCCAGGGCGAAAAAAGCCCTGGCCCCCTAAGTCCGTTTGTCATCCGGCGGGCACCTTCGCCCATCGTCAGGTTCTGATTCTTGAGGGCCCGGAACATTATTCCGGGCCGAGATCAGGAGGTGCCCATGGTTCAATCCACAACGCCCGTCGGTCCGCAC
>NZ_JBGCUL010000263.1:0-5489 GCF_054177685.1 Pseudomonas sp. P5_A2_2 | reverse complement strand
GCTTGGCATCGAACAGCCAGCAGGCTTCGATCAACTCAAGCCCCTTGTTCATCATGCTGGCCGAGTCAACGGAGATTTTTCGCCCCATGGACCAGTTCGGGTGCGCACAAGCCTGATCGGGAGAAACATGCGCCAGTTCAGCTATTGGCGTCTGCCGGAACGGACCGCCGGAAGCTGTCAGCAGAATCCGACGCACACCGACCGCCTCAAGGCCACGGGCATAATCCAGCGGCATGCACTGAAAAATCGCGTTGTGCTCGCTATCGATCGGCAGCAACACCGAACCGCTCTTGCGCACCGCCTGCATAAACAGCGCGCCGGACATGACCAGTGCTTCTTTATTGGCCAGGAGGATCTTCTTGCCAGCCTCGACCGCCGCCAGTGTCGGGCGCAATCCCGCTGCACCGACGATGGCCGCCATGACCGTATCGACTTCCGGATCGGAAGCGACCTGACACAAACCTTCCTCACCCACCAGAACTCGAGTCGAAAGACCTGCCGCGCGCAAATCATCCTGCAGGGTGCGGGCAGCCGCGACCTCAGGCACCACAGCATATCGCGGGACATGGCGCACACAGAGCGCCAGCAATTCACTCAAGCGGGTGAAGCCACTCAAGGCAAAGACCTGATAACGGTCAGGATGGCGAGCGATGACGTCGAGCGTACTCAGGCCAATCGAGCCGGTCGCACCCAGCACGGTAATCTGTTGCGAGCGGCTCATGGGGCCGCCATCCACAGCAGCACGGCAAATACCGGAATCGCTGCAGTCAGGCTGTCGATACGATCCAGCACGCCGCCGTGCCCCGGAAGCAGATTGCTGCTGTCCTTGATCCCTGACTGGCGCTTGAACATGCTCTCAGTGAGGTCGCCCACCACCGAAATGAACACGATCAGCGCGGCACCGATCAGCCCTTTGAGCAGCTCGGCCACCGTCCAGTCGCGCACCAGGGCAACCATTGCGGTAATCACCAGGCTCAACGCCAGACCACCGTACACGCCTTCCCAGCTCTTGCCCGGACTGACCTGCGGTGCGAGCTTGCGCTTGCCGAAAGCACGACCAGAGAAGTAGGCGCCAACATCGGCCCCCCAGACCAACACCATCACCGCCATGATCAGCCAGTTACCCAGCGGGTATTGTTTGATCTGCACCAGACCTTGCCAGGCCGGCAGGAGAATCAACAGGCCGATCACCAACCTGGTCGCCGCATTGGACCAATGCTCACTCGAATGCGGATAGGTCAGCACCAGATACGTCGCCACCACCCACCACAACACCGAAGCACCCAATACCCAAGGCGCGAGGCCGGGCAGGATGTACATGAGGAACAGCATCAATGCGACCACAACGGCATAGCCGACGCGGAACACCTGACCGGCAAAACCCGCCAGGCGCGCCCACTCCCAGGCACCAAGGGTTACGACCAGACCGATGAACAGTGCAAAACCGGAACCTTCAAGCAGGAAAAACCCGCACAGGGCAATCGGCAGCAGGATCAGCGCGGTGATGATTCGTTGTTTAAGCATTAAACCCGGGCTCCAGCCTCGACCTGCTCGCTCGTTTTACCGAAGCGGCGCTGGCGGGAAGCGAAATCGGCCAGCGCATTGCGCATGGCATCGTGTTTGAAGTCCGGCCAGAACAGGTCGGAAAAATACAACTCGGCATAGGCCAGTTGCCAGAGCAGGAAGTTGCTGATGCGGTGCTCGCCACCGGTACGGATACACAGGTCCGGCAACGGCAGGTCGCCCGTGACCAGGCAGGTCTGCAGCAGATCAGGCGTGATGTCTTCGGGACGCAAGTGCCCGGCCTGAACTTCTCGCGCCAGTCGCTGCGCAGCTTGCGCGATATCCCACTGACCGCCGTAATTGGCGGCGATCTGCAGGATAAAGCGATTGGCGCCGACCGTCATGGCCTCGGCTTCACGCATGGCAGCCTGCAGCTCCGGATGAAAACGCGAGCGGTCACCAATGATGCGCAGGCTGATGTTGTTGTCGTTGAGGCGCWTGGCCTCACGACGCAGTGCCCTGAAGAACAGATCCATCAAGGCGCTGACCTCATCGGCCGGACGCTGCCAGTTCTCGCTGGAAAAGGCGAACAGGGTCAATACTTCGACCTTGGCCTCGGCACAAACCTCAATGACCGCACGTACCGCATCCACACCCGCTTTATGCCCGGCGACACCCGGCATAAAGCGCTTCTTCGCCCAGCGATTGTTACCATCCATGATAATCGCGACATGGCGCGGCACCGCGGACGGTGCAGTCTGCTTGGTCTTTTCCATGAAAACGCGACCCTTATACGGCCATCAGGTCTTTTTCTTTCTCTGCCAGCTTCGCGTCGATTTCGGCCACGAACTTCTTGGTCAGATCATCGATCTCGCCAGTGGCGCGACGCTCTTCGTCTTCGCTGATTTCTTTTTCCTTGACCAGATCCTTGAGCTGGCTGTTGGCATCACGACGGATGTTGCGCACGGCAACACGGGCATCTTCAGCAACGTCGCGAGCCTGCTTGGTGAAACCACGACGGGTTTCTTCAGTCAGTGCAGGCATGCTGATCAGCAGCAGCTCGCCGAGGTTGGTCGGGTTCAAGTTCAGACCAGCACTGCCGATCGCCTTGTCGACAGCACCCAGCATGTTGCGCTCGAAAGCGACGACTTGCAGGGTACGGGCGTCCTTGACGGTGATGTTGGCCACTTGCTTGATCGGGGTGTCGGCGCCGTAGTACGGCACCATCACGCCTTCCAGGATGCTCGGGTGCGCCTGGCCGGTACGAATACGACCAAAATTGTGCGCCAGCGATTCCACGGACTTCTGCATGCGCTCTTTAGCGTCTTTCTTGATTTCGTTGATCATTGTTGGCCTTCCTCGATCAGGGTTCCTTCAGCGCCACCATGCACGATGTTCAGCAGGGCGCCGGGCTTGTTCATGTTAAATACGCGTAGCGGCATCTTGTGGTCGCGGCACAGGCAAATGGCCGTCAGATCCATCACACCCAGCTTGCGATCCAGCACTTCATCGTAGGTCAGATGATCGAACTTCTCGGCATGCGGGTCTTTGAACGGGTCAGCGGTGTAGACGCCATCGACCTTGGTCGCCTTGAGCACGACATCGGCATCGATTTCGATTGCACGCAGGCAGGCAGCCGAATCCGTCGTAAAGAACGGGTTACCCGTACCGGCCGCGAAAATCACCACTTCCTTGGAATTCAAGTGGCGCATGGCCTTGCGGCGATCGTAGTGATCGGTCACGCCTACCATGGAAATGGCCGACATCACGATGGCCGAGATATTGGCACGTTCCAGCGCGTCGCGCATTGCCAGGGCGTTCATCACAGTGGCCAGCATGCCCATGTGGTCGCCGGTAACCCGATCCATGCCCGCCGCGCTGAGCGCCGCGCCGCGGAACAGGTTGCCACCACCGATGACCAGACCGACCTGAACACCGATGCCGACCAGTTGGCCAACTTCCAATGCCATGCGATCCAGAACTTTCGGGTCGATCCCGAACTCTTCCGAGCCCATCAGGGCCTCGCCGCTAAGCTTGAGTAGAATGCGTTTATAGCGAGCCTGATAACCACTGCCCTGCTGAGCCATTGCGAATCTCTCCTGCGGCGTATTTTAAAAATTCTTTGCGAGCTGTTTACAGCTGGCGTTCAATCTAGCTTGGCGCTGCTTCAGCGCCATCGGAACATGGCTTTGTAAGCCAGTTCCAAAAGGAAACCAAATAAAAATTGGCGCCCCATCTGAAAAGAGGCTGCGCGCGTGAGCGGGCAGCCTCTTCTGGGCGACAGTTAAAAAACCGTCTTATTGCTTGGCGGCAGCCAGCTGGGCAGCAACTTCTTCTGCGAAGTTGTCCACTGGCTTCTCGATGCCTTCGCCTACTTTGAAGTAAGTGAAGGAAACGATTTCAGCGCCGGCTTTCTTGGCCAGGTCGCCGACCTTGATTTCAGGGTTCTTGACGAAAGCCTGCTCAACCAGGCTGGCTTCGGCCAGGAACTTGCTGATACGGCCTTTGACCATGTTTTCAACGATGTTTTCCGGCTTGCCGGCGATCTTGTCAGCGTTCAGCGTCAGGAACACGCCTTTCTCGCGCTCGATCGCTTCAGCGGAAACTTCCGATGGCAGCAGGAATTCAGGATTGGTAGCCGCTACGTGCATAGCGATGTCCTTGGCCAGCTCAACACTGCCGCCTTTCAGGACAACTGCAACACCGATCTTGTTGCCGTGCAGGTAGCCACCGACAACGTCACCTTCAACGCGTGCCAGACGACGGATATTGACGTTTTCGCCAACCTTGCCGACCAGTACCAGGCGAGCAGTTTCTTGAGCTTCGATCAGCGGAGCAACATCAGTCAACTTGTCGGCGAACGCTTTTTCAACGCTTGCTGCAACAAATTCCTTGAAGTCGTCCTGCAGGGCCAGGAAGTCGGTCTGCGAGTTCACTTCCAGCAGAACGGCGGATTTACCGTCTTCCTTCAGAGCGATAGCACCTTCAGCGGCAACGTTGCCGGCTTTCTTGGCAGCCTTGATGGCGCCCGAAGCGCGCATGTCATCAATGGCTTTCTCGATGTCGCCGCCAGCCTTGGTCAAGGCCTTTTTGCAGTCCATCATGCCTTCGCCGGTACGCTCGCGCAGTTCTTTGACCAACGCTGCAGTAATCTCTGCCATTTCAAATTCCTCTTGGATAGGTTTTCAACCATTCCACCCGATCGAACGGGCGATCAATTCTTCCCGAACCACCCTTGTTAGCTGCCGCACGTTACAGATAGAGCAGTGGGCGCCGACAAATGGTTTTCGAGGTGGCAAAAAGGGGGCCAAGCCCCCTTTTTGCTTACTGAGTCAACGCCAGGGCGTCAATTACTCAGCTGCAGCCTGAGTTTCTTCAGCTGCGAACTCAACGGTGCCGCCGGCAACGTTGTTGCGACCGCGGATGACAGCGTCAGCCATCGAACCCATGTACAGCTGGATAGCGCGGATTGCGTCATCGTTGCCTGGGATGATGTAGTCAACGCCTTCCGGGCTGCTGTTGGTATCGACTACGCCGATAACCGGGATGCCCAGCTTGTTGGCTTCGGTGATCGCGATGCGCTCGTGATCAACGTCGATAACGAACAGAGCGTCTGGCAGACCGCCCATGTCCTTGATACCACCCAGGGAACGATCCAGCTTTTCCAGGTCACGGGAGCGCATCAGCGCTTCTTTCTTGGTCAGCTTGGCGAAAGTACCGTCTTCGGCTTGAACTTCAAGGTCACGCAGACGCTTGATGGAAGCACGGATGGTTTTGAAGTTGGTTAGCATGCCGCCCAACCAGCGGTGATCGACGTACGGCGAACCGCAACGTGCTGCTTCTTCAGCAACGATCTTGCCAGCGGAACGCTTGGTGCCGACGAACAGAATCTTGTTTTTGCCCTGGGCCAGACGCTCTACGAAAGTCAGAGCTTCGTTGAACATTGGCAGGGTTTTTTCAAGGTTGATGATGTGGATCTTGTTACG
>NZ_JBGCUL010000262.1:0-5516 GCF_054177685.1 Pseudomonas sp. P5_A2_2 | reverse complement strand
GTCATGATCAACGACCTGAAGTACTACGACGGTTCGGTGCAGCAGATCGAGCGCATCCCGCAAGAACTCAAAGAGCTCTACGCGACCGCCTTCGAAGTGGACACCAAGTGGATCGTCGACGCGGCAAGCCGTCGTCAGAAGTGGATCGACCAGGCTCAGTCGCTGAACCTGTACATCGCTGGCGCTTCGGGCAAGAAGCTGGACGTGACCTACCGCATGGCCTGGTACCGTGGCCTGAAAACCACTTACTACCTCCGTGCCCTGGCCGCGACCAGCACCGAGAAGTCGACCATCAACACCGGCAAGCTGAACGCTGTTTCCAGCGGCGGCAACCACGGTGACGACTCGGTCCTGGCAGCGCCTGCCGGCCCTGCTCCAGTGCCGAAGGCTTGCGCCATCGACGAGCCGGATTGCGAAGCTTGCCAATAAGCTGAGCCGGTAAGCGTCGCAAGGCGCTTACTCGAAACCCCCGATCAGCCTCTGGCGGGTCGGGGGTTTTCTTTTGCCTGTAAGAAATTAGTGGCTGGACTGGCCTCATCGCGAGCAAGCTCGCTCCCACAGTTGATCGTGTTTATCAGGAAAGACTCGGTCCCCTGTGGGAGCGAGCTTGCTCGCGATGAGGCCATCACATCCAACACAAAACCTCAGATCACAAAAAAGCCCCTCTGATGAGGGGCTCCTTGCACAGCACAATCCAGCATCAAGTCATCTGAATGATGGTCTGCATGATGGTGCTCTGGGTGGAGATGGTCTTGGCGTTCGCCTGGTAGTTGCTCTGCGCCTTGATCAGGTCGACCAGTTCGTTGGTCAGATTGACGTTGGACTCTTCCAGGGAGTTCGAAACGATGGAACCCAGAGTTCCGGTTTCCGGTGCATCGTAACCAGGAATGCCCGATGCGTAGGTTTCTTTCCAGCTGGTACCGCCTACCGGTTGCAGGCCTTGCTCGTTGGTAAAGCTGGCCAGGGAGATCTGGCCGATCGGCTTGGTCTGGTTGTTGCTGAAGTTGGCCAGCAACACACCGCTGCCGTCGATGGTCAGGTTGGTGATCTGGCCAGTGGCGTAACCGTTCTGTGCCGGAATCGAACGCGCGGTGTCGGCGTTGAACTGGGTGGTGCTGGCCATGGCGATGGTCAATCCAGCCGGATCGGCTGCGGCGCCGTTGGCTGTCCAGACGCCATTGGTGACACTGCCCGGGGTCCAGTTGGTGATTTTCAGGTCACTGCTGATCACCGAAGTCGGTGGCGTGGTTGGCGGCGTCACCGGCGTGCTGACCGAAGTCAGTTTACCGGTGGAATCGAACGACATGGTCGAAGCAACCGGAGCGGTAACGGTAGGATCACTGCCATCCGGGTTGCGACCATCGATCAGCGTGTAGGTGTCCCAAGTGTTCGCTCCAGTCTTGACCATGTATTGATCCATGGTGTGCTGGTTACCCTGGGTATCGAAGATCGGAGTACTGAACGACTTGGTGAAGGTCTCGGTCTTGGACGGGTCRAACTTGTTCGCCGCAACCGTCTGGTCGATCACCGCCGAGGTGGAGTTCAGGTTGATCGTCGACGACACGGTGCTGGTGGACTTCGGCGCCAGGTTGGAGGTGTCGATTCGCAGGTCGGTCAGCACGCCATTGACGATCTTGCCGTTGGAGTCCACACCGTAACCTTGCAGGCGGGCAGTGCCGTCGCTGTTGGTGACGTAGCCTTCCTTGTCAGTCTTGAATGTACCGGCACGGGTGTAGGTCAGCGAACCGTTGTTGCTCAGGACGAAGAAACCGTTGCCCTGGATACCCATGTCGAGCACGTTGCCGGTGTTGCTCACGTCACCCTGACCGAACTGTTGGGAAACGTTGGCCAGGCGCACGCCGTTGCCGACGGTCTTGCTGCCGGTGCCCAGGCGGGTCGCCGAGTACACGTCTTCGAATTCTGCACGGGACGATTTGAAACCGGTGGTCGCGACGTTGGCGATGTTGTTGCCGGTCACGTCCAGTTGTTTATTGGCTGCATAGAGACCGCTAAGGCCGATATTGAAAGACATCATCCACTCCTTTGTGCCGTGTTAGTCGGCTCTACATACCAATGGTTTGTACTTTGGACAGGGCAACGCTACCCAGCCCGGCCAGATTGAGCATCAACTCACCGCCGGTCTGGCTGATGGTCACGCTGTTGACGGTCGCGGGCAGGTTGGTGATCAACGCGACGGACTGGCCATCGATCGTGCTCGTGGCGCCGAAGGTGTAGGTGCCCGCAGGTACTGTCTCACCCGCATCGTTCTTGCCGTCCCAGATGAAGCTGGCGTTGCCGGCCTTCTGCGAACCGAGGTCGATGGTGCGCACAGTCTTGCCGGTTGAGTCGGTGATCTTCAGGGTGGCGGACGCCACCGAAGACGGCACCACCACCGTACCGCTGAGGCTCTTGGTGGTATCGACCACGGCCTTGTCACCCGGCGCGATGACCGAACGGCCCACCAGCGACGACGCCTGCAAGGCCTGGGACGAGTTGTAGTTGCTGGCCAGGCCGCTCACGGTGCTGTTGAGCGTGGTGATGCCTTCCAGGCTGCTGAATTGCGCCAACTGGGCCACGAACGCGCCGTTGTCCTGGGGCTCCAGCGGGTTCTGGTTTTTCAGCTGGGTCACCAGCAACTGCAGGAACGCATCCTTGCCCAGGGCCTTGTTGCCCGTGGCGCTGCCGGTTGCCGACGCGAGGCCGTCAGTCGTGGTGTTGGTCTTGATCGAGGAGTTGGCCAGGATGTCATTGAGGCTCAAACCACTGGTGGAATCGGTAACACTCATCTGAGTCGCCCCTTATCACTGACCGAGGGTCAGGACCTTCTGCATCATGGTTTTGGCGGTGTTCATCATTTCGGCGTTGGTCTGGAACGAACGGCTCGCGGAAATCATGTCGGCCATTTCTTCAACCACGTTGACGTTCGGGTAGTAGACGTAGCCCTTGGCATCGGCCGCCGGATGGTTCGGCTAGTAGCGCGCCTCGAGGTTGCTCTGGTCTTCGACCACACCCAGCACCTGCACGCCCTGACCTGCGGCATCCTGGCTCTGGAACAGCGAGTCGCTGCCGCCACTCTGGCCGCCCTGGAACATGGTGGCGAACACCGGGTGACGCGCGCGGTAGGTCTGGTCGATGCTCGACGAAACCGTCTCGGCGTTGGCGATGTTCGAAGCGACGGTGTTCAAACGCGTGGTTTGCGCACTCATGCCGCTACCGGCAATGTTGAAAACACTGGATAGAGACATGGCTTACTCTCCGCGCAGGGCTGACACCAGCCCTTTGAATTTGCTGTTGAGCAGGGTGAAGCTGGCCTGGAAGCCGATCGCGTTTTCCGCATAGTTCGACTGTTCCAGCTGAGCGTCCACGGTGTTCTGGTCGATCGACGGTTGCATCGGCGTGCGATACAGCAACGACTCGTCGCCATTGCCCAGGCCTTCAGCTTCGATATGACGGCTATTGGTCATGTTCAAGGCGAAGGTACCGCTTTTGGTTTTCTCGTTTTGCTCAGCGAGCACTTTCGAGAAGTCCAGGTCCCGAGCCTTGTAGTTCGGGGTATCGGCGTTGGCGATGTTGTTGGCCAGGACTTCGGCACGCTGGGCGCGGAAGCCCAGGGCTTGTTCGTGGATACCGAGCGCTTTATCGAAGCTGATGCTCATGTCGGGAAACCTTCGGGTGACCTGATTTTTCGTAGGATCAACTTAGCAAGCCMCATGCCAATTCAAAAAAGCCCGGAAACCGGGGCTTTGCCGGCCATGGCAACGCGGCAATGCCAGAAAAGCGGCAACGGTTTTCCGCCGCATGCCGCTTTTCTGCCGCCTCCTTACCCTTTTCAGAACACCGCCAACCACTGTGGGAGCGAGCTTGCTCGCGATTGCGGTGTGTCAGGTAACGCTGAACTCGACTGTCAGGACGCTATCGCGAGCAAGCTCGCTCCCACAGGGGCCAGCAGCGTTTGCAAGAAATCATCAGGCAAAAAAAAACGGGAGCCCCTGAGGGCTCCCGTTTTTTGACAATACCAACGAAATCACTTCGCCTGGTAAATGATCCCCGGGCTGCACTGGACCATCTGGTAATGATCCGGCAAACCGTTCAGCGCTTCGGAAGCACCGAGGAACAGGTACCCCCCCGGCTTCAACGTGCTGTGGATGCGCAACAGGATGTCCTTCTTCACCTCGGCGGAGAAGTAGATCAGCACGTTGCGGCAGAACACGATGTCGAACTTGCCCAGGCTCGCGTAGCTGTCCAGCAGGTTGAAGGAACGGAATTCCACCCGGCTCTTGATCGGCGCCTTGATCGCCCAGCGTCCCGGCCCTTTCGGGTCGAAATAACGCTGCAGACGCTCAGGCGACAGACCGCGGCCGATGGCCAGGCTGTCGTACTCGCCGGTCTTGCAGTTGTTCAGCATGGTGCCGGACAGGTCGGTGGCAACGATCTGCACACCCATCCTCAACTGGCCCATGTTGACCCGCTCGAACTCGTCGATGGACATCGACAGCGAATACGGTTCCTGGCCCGACGAGCACGCCGCCGACCAGATGCGCAGGCGCTGGCCGGGACTGGCCTTGATCGCTTCGGGCAGTACCTTGTTCTTCAAGACTTCAAACGGGTAGGTGTCACGAAACCACAGGGTTTCGTTGGTGGTCATGGCGTCTACCACCTGCTCGCGCAAACCGCTGCGCGGTTGCGTCTGCATGCGCTGAACCAGCTCACCCAAAGACTTGATGCCTTGCTGTTCCATCAGTTTGTTGAGACGGCTGGAGACCAGGTACTGCTTGTTTTCACCGAGCAAAATGCCACAGGCTTTTTCCAGGAATACCCGGAACTGTTCGAAATCCAAATTACCCGTAGACAATGATGCCGCCTCTTAAATCGTGTTGACCGCCAGGGGCGCGGGCCCCTGGCTGATATCTGCTGCCTTGATCCGGTCGACTACCCGGGATGCCAGGTCATCAGGACGGAACTTGGCCAGGAAGTCATCGGCACCGACCTTCTTGACCATCGCCTGATTGAACACACCCGACAACGAAGTATGCAGGATGATATGAAGCTTTTGCATGCGCGGGTCGTTGCGGATTGCCGCCGTCAGGGTGTACCCGTCCATTTCCGGCATCTCGATGTCGGAGATCATCATCAGGAACTCTTCTTCCGGCTTCTTGCCCTCGTCGACCAGTTTGCGCAGGTAGTCCAGCGCTTGCCGACCGTCGTTCAA
Organism: Pseudomonas sp. P5_A2_2; assembly: GCF_054177685.1. Classification (NCBI taxonomy): domain Bacteria; kingdom Pseudomonadati; phylum Pseudomonadota; class Gammaproteobacteria; order Pseudomonadales; family Pseudomonadaceae; genus Pseudomonas; species Pseudomonas sp. P5_A2_2. The sequence goes on along the minus strand of NZ_JBGCUL010000262.1, from coordinate 307 downwards.
CGCCACCACTTCGACGCCGACCGTTTGCAGGCAACGCGTGACCTGCTTGCGCGCCACCGACGAGTCGTCGACCGTCAGCACGCGCAACGAAAGCGCCTTGTGCTGGGTTTCGACATCCACCACGCCGACGGAAATCGCTTCCGGCGTCGGTGYCACTTCCGCCAGCACCTTCTCGACATCGATGATTTCGACCAACTGATTGTCGACCCGCGTCACCGCCGTCAGGTAGTGATCGCGACCGGTGCCCTTGGGTGGCGGATGGATCTCCTCCCAGTTCATGTTGACGATGCGTTCCACCGAGCGAACC
>NZ_JBGCUL010000261.1:0-5518 GCF_054177685.1 Pseudomonas sp. P5_A2_2 | reverse complement strand
GCCTTACTGTCTGCCCCAGCCGATCAGCCTGGAGAACCACAAGAATGAACAACATCGCCACCCACCGGGCACCCGAACGCAGCGCCACCGAGCAGCGCCTGCGTGAGGAACTGGCGGCCTGTTACCGTTTGATTGCGCACTTTCGCATGACCGATCTGATCTTCACCCACATCTCGGTGCGCATTCCGGGGCCGGAGCATCACTTTCTGATCAACCCTTACGGGCTGATGTTCGACGAGATCACCGCGTCCAATCTGGTAAAAATAGACCTCGATGGTCACGCCGTGGAGCCGTCGCCGTACCCGGTCAACCCGGCCGGTTTCGTGATCCACAGCGCCGTCCATGGCGCCCGCAAAGATGCGCAATGCGTGCTGCACACCCACACCAGATCCGGGTGCGCGGTGGCGGCGTTGAAGTGCGGGTTGTTGCCGGTCAATCAGATTTCCATGGAGTTCTATGGCCGCGTTGCCTACCACGACTACGAGGGCGTGGCGCTGGACCTGAGCGAGCAGCAACGGCTGGTGGCGGACCTGGGCGACAAGCCGGTACTGATGCTGCGCAACCATGGTTTGCTGACCCTCGGCGAGACGGTGAGCCAGGCATTCCTGCGCATGTATTACCTGGAAAAGGCTTGTGAAATTCAGTTGGCCGCGCAAGCCGCCGGGGAAGTGGTACTGCCTTCACACGAAATCTGCGCGCATACCGAGCGGCAGTTCAATGATCCGGGGCGTCCGTTGGAGGAGGGTGAACTGAGCGATCCCGATGCCATGCAACTGGCCTGGGCGGCGTTGTTGCGAATGCTGAATCGAGTTGCGCCGGGTTACCGCGACTGATCCAGATCCTATGTTGTATGGACTGACCTCATCGCGAGCAAGCTCGCTCCCACAGTGGTTTGGGTTGTTCGCAGATCTTGCGTACACCCACAAACCCTGTGGGAGTGGGTGTACGCAAAACCCGCGAACAACCGAGATCCTGTGGGAGCGTGGCTTGCCCGCGATGGGCGCGCCACGGTCTACCAGACTGCCAACTGACTGGAGAAATGGCCCGCTCTTGCTGTACAGTCGTTCAGCCCGCCGCTAACCCGTGTGGGCCTGAACGATTCAACCAAGGAGCGTGTCGCCGATGAATCAGGAAGCCCGTTTTTCCCGCATGGAACCGGAGTTGCGCAAAGCCAACCTGATCGAGGCGACGCTGGTGTGCCTCAAGCGTCATGGTTTCCAGGGCGCGTCGATCCGCAAGATTTCCGCTGAGGCCGGGGTCTCGGTGGGGCTGATCAGTCATCACTATTCCGGCAAGGACGAACTGGTGGCCGAGGCCTACATGGCGATCACCGGGCGAGTGATGACCCTGCTGCGCGACGCGATGGAGCAAGCCGCTCCGAATGCCCGGGAGCGCTTGTCGGCGTTTTTCCGCGGTTCGTTTTCCGCCGAATTGCTCGATCCGCAACTGATCGATGCCTGGCTGGCGTTCTGGGGCGCGGTGAAAACCGCCGAGGCCATCAACCAGGCCCACGATCATTCCTATGGCGAGTATCGCGGCATCCTGCGCAAGGTGCTGGCGGAAYTGGCCCGGGAGGAGGGCTGGGAAAACTTCGACGCCGACCTCGCGGCTATCAGCCTCAGCGCCTTGCTCGACGGCTTGTGGCTGGAGTACGGGCTGAACCCGGGTACCTTCACCCCGGAGCAGGGCATCCAGATTTGCGAGGCCTGGGTCGATGGTTTGCAGGCCGGCGGACGCCAGCGCTTTTGCGTGCAGACGAGCGACTGTTGATCAGTCGTTCAGCAATCGATACTCTCTGGCGCCGATGCAGGAAAACACTCTAATAAGAAACTGGCCCCCCGGGCCTATGCCGGACACCAAGCGATGACTCCTCGGGTATTGATCGTCGATGACGATCCGCTGATTCGCGATCTGTTGCACGCCTACCTGTCCCAGGAAGGCTACGACGTCCATTGCGCCGCCACGGCGGAACTGGCGGAAACCTTCCTGGCCAGCCAGAGTGTCGACCTGGTAATGCTCGACATCCGCCTGCCGGGCAAGGACGGCCTGACCCTGACCCGTGAGCTGCGGGTGCGGTCGGAGGTCGGGATCATCCTGATCACCGGGCGCAATGACGAAATCGACCGCATCGTCGGCCTCGAATGCGGCGCCGATGACTACGTGATCAAACCCCTCAATCCAAGGGAGCTGGTGTCCCGGGCGAAAAACCTGATTCGCCGGGTACGTCATGCGCAAACGCCTGCGCCTGCCGTCGCGGTGGCCAAGCCGGTCAAGCAATTTGCCGACTGGTCACTGGACACCGACCGCCGTCGCCTGATCGATGCGTCGGGCAGCGAAACCCTGCTGACCCACGGCGAATACCAGTTGCTCAGCGTGTTCCTGCGCAACAGCGGCCACACCCTCAGCCGCGATCAGTTGATGGACCAGATCCGCAACCGCGAATGGGTGCCCAACGACCGCTCCATCGACGTGCTGGTCGGGCGCCTGCGCCGCAAGTTGCACGACGACCCGGCCGAACCGCAGTTGATCATCACCATTCACGGCGCCGGTTACCTGTTCACTGCCTGCGTGGCGGCCTGAAGCTGATGGCGCGATGGCTCTGCCTGCTGGCGATGCTGGTGGCCGGCCATGCCGTCGCGGCGGACAAGGTTCGCTATTGCGATTACCCGGTGTACCCGCCGATCTCCTGGAGCGACGGCAAGCAGGTGCGCGGCCTGGCGCCGAGCGTGGTGAAAAGCCTGTTTGGCCAGTTGGGTTACGAGGTCGAGATAGTCGTGCTGGGCAACTGGAAACGCTGCCTGCTGGACGCCGCCGAAGGCCGGGTCGATGTGGTGCTGGCCTACAGCACCGCGCAACGGGAGCAAAGCATGCTGTTCTCGACGGTGCCGGTATTGCGTGAAGAAGTGGCGCTGTTCATCAACCGCCAACACCCGGTGAAATTCGAACAACTGGACGATCTGGCCCATTACCGTGGCGGCCTGTTGTTCGGCGAGAGCTACGGTGTGGAGTTCGATCGCATGGTTGCGCACAACAACAATATCGAATGGGTGTCCGACAGCCACCAGAACTTCGGCAAGCTGATTCGCGGGCGCATCGATTTCATCACCCAGGAGCGACGCACCGGCCAGTTGTACGTGGAAAACCTGCCCGGCGGCCAGGACATCGTTGCCTTGCCCAAGGCATTGAGCGTGGACTATCTGCGGGTCGCTGTGTCGCGGCGCTCGCCCTTGGCCACTCGCATGCCCGAGATCAATGCGCAGTTGCAGCGCATGGTCGATGCCGGTGACRTCGAGCGCTGGCTCAACGAGAGCGAAGTGACCTACCGCGACATGATCAACCTGCCGGCAGATGCGCAATGATTCGCGCGCGCCCCGGTGGACTGTTGCGGCGCCTGTTGCTGTTCATTCTGTTGTTCAGCCTGTGCTTCACCGTGCTGGCCAGCAGCGTGCAACTGTACATCGAGTATCGGCGGGAAATGCGCGACATCGATTCGCGCATGGAGCTGATCCGCGCCGGCTACCTGGCCAGCCTGGAACGCAGCCTCTGGGATTTGAACCAGGAGCAGTTGAACGTGCAGTTGCGCGGGCTGGTGGACTTCTCCGACGTCGCGCGGGTGCACTTGACCAGCGCCGATTTCGACCTGGTACAGGGCAATCCAACCCCGGCGGGACCGCTGCGTATCGAGCGCTTTGCCCTGGACTATCAGCCGCCGTCCGGCCCGCTACGTAACCTTGGCGAACTGGAAGTGAGCACGGATCTGGGCGCGGTGTACCAGCGTCTCTACGCCACCGGTTTGACCAGCCTGTTGTGGATGGCGGTGTTTCTCTGCGGTCTGGCCGTGGCGCTGTCAGGATTGTTTTATCGACTGGTGACCCGGCACCTGAAAGTCATGGCCGAGTTTGCCCGGCGCATCGCCGCCGGTGAATGGCAGGAACCCCTGCACCTGGACAAGCGCCGCGGCAGCGACGAAATCGACACCGTGGCCCATGCGCTGGACGACATGCGCCGGGCGATCCTGCGGGACATCGAGCGCCGGGAAACCGATCGCCTGGCCTTGCAGGACAACCGCGATGAATTGCTGAAAATGGTCGAGCGCCGTACCGCCAGCCTGATGCGCGCCAAAGACGAGGCGGAAGCGGCCAACCTCGCCAAGTCGCGGTTTCTGGCGACCATGAGCCACGAACTGCGCACGCCCCTCAATGGCATTCTCGGCATGGCCGAACTGCTGCGCGGCGCGCGTCTGGATGCCCGGGACGGCAAACGCCTGGACGCCTTGCACAAGGCCGGTGAAGGCTTGCTGACGATCCTCAATGAAGTGCTGTATTTCGCCAAGCTGGAGGAGGGCGTCAGCCATCCCGAGCCGGTGGATTTCTCGCTGCGCCAGTTACTCGATGAGGTACTGACACTGTTGGAACCGCGAGCGCTGAACAACGATACGATCCTCAGTTGCCGCATCGATCAGCGCATTGCCGAACATCATCACGGCGCCGAGCAATTCCTGCGCCAGGTGCTGAGCAACCTGCTGGCCAACGCGATCAAGTTCACCGAAGGCGGCGAGGTCAGCGTCGAGGTCGCGCTTCTCTGCGAAACCGGCGAACGGGCGGGGCAGCGGCTGCGGGTCAGTGTCACTGACGACGGCATCGGCATTGCCCCTTTGATGCAGGCGAAGATTTTCGAGCGTTTCACCCAGGCCAGCGAAGAAGTCGCCCAGCGCTTTGGTGGCACCGGGTTGGGGTTGGCGATCTRCAAACATCTGGTGGAGCAGATGGGCGGCTGCATCGGCGTGGACAGTGAAGTGGGGCGCGGCAGTTGTTTCYGGTTCGAGCTGTCCTTGCAGCCGGCCAGCGGCGTGGCTGAGGCCCCGCCGGTTCGCGCGGCGGGGCCGGCACTGAACATCCTGGTGGTCGAAGACGTGGCGCTCAACCGCGAAGTGGCCAAGGGTTTGCTGCAGCGGGACGGTCACCGGGTATGGCTGGCCGAAGAGGCAGAGCAGGCGTTGCAACACTGCGCGGCGCGGGCTTTCGACCTGCTGTTGCTGGACGTGCATCTGCCGGGCATCAGCGGAGTCGAGTTATGCCGGCAGATCCGCAACAGCGATGGGCCGAATCGCCACACCCGCATCTTCGCCCTGACCGCCAGCGTGCAGCCGGCGCTGGTGCGCGGTTATCTGGAGGCCGGCATGGACGGTGTCCTGGCCAAGCCCTTGAAGCTGGAAAACCTGCGCCAGGTGCTGGAAGGTCATGCGCCGGTCGCCGAGTCGCTGCTGAGCGACGAGGCAATGGACTGGCCGTTGTTGCAGACCCATCGCAACCTGCTCGGCGAGCAAAAGGTCCAGGGCCTGCTGTCGGTACTGCGCGACTCGATTCTGCAACACCGCGATGCGTTGAATGAAGCCATGGCCGCCGATGACTGCACAGAGATCGCGCAACTGGCGCATCGTCTGGCTGGCAGTTGCGATTCTCTGGGCTTTCGCTCACTGGCCGCGACGCTCAGGGCGCTGGAGACGTTGGCCCTGGGC
>NZ_JBGCUL010000260.1:0-5551 GCF_054177685.1 Pseudomonas sp. P5_A2_2 | reverse complement strand
GGCGTCGGTGGCGTGATCAACATCGTTCCCAAGCGCCCGCTGGATGAAGACCTGACCCGTTTCACCGGCACTTACGCCTCGGATTCCCAGGTTGGCGGTCATCTGGATCTCAGTCGTCGCTTCGGTTCGGAAAACCAGTTTGGCGTGCGCTTCAACGGCAACCTGCAGGGCGGCGACACGGCCATTGATGATCAGCACCGCGACCTGGGCATCGGTGCCATCGCCCTAGATTATCGCGGCGAGCGCTTGCGCTTGAACCTTGATTACATCAGTCAGAAAGAGAGCTTCGATGCACCGTCGAGGCCATTCACCGTCGCGCCTGGTATTGATGTCCCGTCCGCGCCCAATGGTCGTACCAACCTGCCGCAAGACTGGGGCTGGTCGGACACCAAAGAGCAGTCGGCCTTGCTGGGGGGCGAATATGACCTGACTGACGCGGTTACCGTGTTTGCCCATGCCGGTGGCGGCAAATCGGACGTCAAGCGGTTGTCTGACCAGGTGCCGAGAATCCTCAATGAGGCAGGCGATACCAGCAACATTCCGGGTTACTACAAATTCAACGTCGATCGTTCGACGGCCGATGTCGGCATCCGCGGCGTGTTCGCTACAGGGCCGATCACTCACACGACCACGCTGATGGCGACCCAGTACCAGGATGAACTGTCCCGAGGGATCAACAACGGCACCGAAATCCGTTCGAACATTTACCACCCGATCGATGTGCCCAAGCAATTCATCAACTCGCCGAAGGTGCTGCGCATTTCCGAATCGGATCTGTCCGGCGTCGCGGCGACCGACACGTTGTCCATGCTCGATGACCGCTTTCAGTTGACCCTCGGTGTACGTCKCCAGTATATCGAATCACGCAACTACAACGCCGCAGGTTCGGTCAGCTCGAAATACAACGACAGTGCCACGACTCCACTGGTCGGCGTGGTGGTCAAGCCTTGGGAAGATGTCTCGCTCTATTACAATTATGTTGAAGGCTTGAGCAAAGGAGACATCGCACCAGGCACGGCGGCCAACGCCGGTGAGAGTTTCGCCCCGTACACATCGAAGCAGCATGAACTCGGCGTCAAATATGAGTTCGGTACGTTCATGACCACGCTGGCGTTGTTCCAGATCGAGAAGCCAAGTGGTGAAATCGGTGCCGGCAACGTGTTCTCGGTGCAGGCTGAACAACGCAACCGCGGCATCGAGTTGAGCATGTTCGGCGAAGTCGCGCCGGGCACGCGCTTGATGGGGGGCGTGACTGTGCTTGACGGCGAGTTGACCGATTCGGCGACAGCAGCCAACCGCGGCAACAAACCGGTGGGTGTGCCGGACGTGCAAGCCAACTTCTGGGCCGAATGGGATACACCATGGCTTGAAGGCTTCACTCTGACCGGTGGTGCCATTTACACCGACAGCCAATTCGTCAATCAGGCCAATACGCAGGAGCTGGACGCCTGGACCCGTTTCGATGCCGGCGCGCGTTATGCCACCAGGATCGAAGGCCGGCCAACGACATTCCGCGCCACCGTGCAGAACGTGTTTGATCGTGAGTACTGGTCGGGCGTTGCTTCGTACGGCGCATTCTCCCCGGGTTATCCGCGGACCTTGCAGCTGTCGGCCACCGTCGACTTCTGACGAAGACGGGAAGGGTTGCTACGGCAGACGTAGCAACCCCATCTGAACATTTCGCAAAGGGAGTATTCGCGTGTTGAACAACTCAGGCTCAGCGGCTGAAAGCGCACCTTCACCGTTTCGGACAGCGACCAATCAGCTGGCGTTCGTATGYGATCGCAGCCTGAATGCACACATCCGTGAATTGCTTCGTTTCTATGGACTGCGCGCGAGTCTGATCCGCTTCAAGGTCCTCAATGCGCTGGTCGCCGCCACTTTGGATGGGCGTGCCGTCGGTGTCCGTGGGGTACATGCCTATCTGGCGTCGCTGTCTGCCGGGATGACATTTGTCAGTGTGCGCGAAGTGCTTAAACGCCTGTGCGACGAGGACGTGATCCTGCTTCAGGCCGACAAGAGCTACCGTATCACCGACGAAGCCTGGGCGATGCTCAAGCAGCATCTGGATGGCTGAAAGGTGTTTTCGATTGGCTGTTTTCGTCGCGGCCCTCGAACCCATGAAAGTGATATACCGTCCTCTTTAAAGACTCTCAGGATCCCCGAAAAACATTTTGACTGGGCTCTAGGGCGGTGGTTACAGGGCCAAAAATTTTGACGTTGCCCCCAATCTTGCCCCCGCTCGTACCCGCTACACGAGTGATTGCGAACGGGGATTCTGACTGAAATTCAGTATGGTACTTGGTGGTTTTGGGTGGAACGCTCATTTAAATTTAGCTGGGCGGCTTGTTCCATTGGTTGGCTACTGATGCATCTCCGTAACGGACATAGTGAAAACCAGCTTGGATCTGCCAGCGTTGGAATAAGAGTGAAGAACATCGGTTTTCGCCACTGCTGAGCTTCCAGCAGGGATGACCAATTCTGTTTCCCCTACCACACACTTCAGCGTCCCTTTCTCCACATGAAACAGTTCAAGCGTGCCCTGAGGGTGTCCCTGTGATGTGAAGGATTCTCCTGGAAACATTTCCCAGCGCCATAGTTCGATCATGTTGGGGCCTGTGGTGCCCGCAAGAAGCCGCGCTGTCCCTCCGAGGTCTCCAGTCCAGAGAGTGGGGATGTCTTGACTGTCGATAATATGGGCAGAAGGCGCTTCGGTCACATTGACGATGTCTGCAACTGACAGGCCTAGCGCAGCAGCGATTTTGCAAAGGATGCCAATGCTGGGATTCGCCGTACATTTCTCTATTTCAACGACCATTCCCTTGCTCACCCCAGAGCGACGGGAAAGCTCGTCCAGAGTAATTTTCTGCGCCTTTCGTGCTTGTTTAAGCGTGCGTGCGACGGCCAGGCTCACGGTCTGAGCGTCAGCGCCAGGGGCGGTCGATATACCGGTATTTATGGTCATTGGTAATGATCATGAGGAAAAAATGTGCAGGGATTCTCGGCTGTTGACGATAGTCTCGTCAATCAACTCGGTGGTTAYAGCAGGTCAGCATGGTCGATATATTGACTTTTTTGGTCGGCAATGACTAGCATAAAGTGACATGTGGATCACTGGAGGTTTTTGATGCTGTCTGTACTGCCGTTAATCGACCAAACCATTGCAGAGCTGGCTCCGGGCTTCAGGGCTCTGAGCATTGTGGTGGAAGCTGCGCCTCTGACCCACCCTGATGTTGCTCAGGCGGCTTTGGACCGTGCTTGCAAGGCGGTATTGTCGGGCGACCCAGTCTGGGGAGAAGCCCATCTGGCAGCATGGGCAGATACCTTTCGAAAGTTTGGGGCTAAGCCGCAACGGACTCCTAGCTCAGCCGAAGCGTTGCGTAAGCGGGTTTTACGTGACGGCAGCTTGCCGAGCCTGGATCCCATCGTCGACCTCTACAATGCCATCAGTATTGAGTATGCGATCCCGGTCGGCGGGGAAAACATAGAAGCCTATGTTGGCTCTCCGCAGCTCGTTGCCGCTGACGGCACCGAGCCTTTTGACACCATGAAAGAAGGTGCTCCTGCTTACGAGTATCCAGACGCTGGTGAGGTGGTATGGCGCGACGATACAGGCGTGACATGCCGTCGCTGGAATTGGCGGCAAGGTGTCAGAACCCGGCTGAGTGCTGAGGCAAAACACATGTGGTTCATTCTGGAAAGTTTGCCGGCAATGCCGCTTGAAGCCCTGACTGAAGCTGGCGACAAGCTGATTGAAGGCCTGCAGAGGATGATGCCAGGCGTCAAGATAGAGAGTTCGCTGATTGGTCCTGGAGCCAATGAGTCGATCGGCGAATGCATGGAGTGATGAACGATGTTTACCGGTCTTAGCGCATTTCCTTTGACGCCCATGAATGAGCAGGGAGTGGACGAAAATGCGTTCACTCGCCTTGTGCAGCAACTGGTGACGGCGAAAGTAGATTCCATYGGTGCTCTCGGGTCTACAGGAAGCTATGCGTATCTTTCTCGGGCTGAGCGCTCTCGAGTTGCGCAGTTGGCGGTAGAGGCGGCGGGGGATGTGCCTGTCATGGTCAGTATTGGATCGCTACGCACCCGCGACGTGTTGTTGCTAGCTGAGGATGCACAGAGGGTGGGGGTCAAAGCCTTGTTGCTGCCACCCGTTTCCTATCAGAAATTGTCTCAGGACGATGTATTTTCGCTGTATGAAACGGTTACGGCCAATATCTCAGTCCCGCTATGTGTCTATGACAATCCTGGCACCACCCATTTCGAATTTACTGACGAACTGCATGGGCGCATTGCCGAGCTACCCAATGTGAGCTCAATCAAAATCCCGGGCGTTCCCGAAGCCCCCTACCTGGCCAAGGCACGCGTGGATGGTCTTCGAAAGCTGATTCCGAACCACGTTACGATCGGAGTAAGTGGTGATGCGTTTGCTGCTGTCGGCATGAATGCTGGCTGCGACGCTTGGTACTCCGTCATGGGAGGGCTGTTCCCCAACACTGCACTTGCAATCACGCGAGCGGCATTGTCAGGTGATGCCTGCGAGGCTACACGCCTTTCTGAGTCATTAAAGCCGTTCTGGACATTGTTCAGGCAATTCGGAGGAAGCTTGCGCGTGGTAGCTACAGCAGCGGAGCTTCGTGGTTTTACCCACTCTCCGAGCTTGCCACTGCCGCTCAGAACGATAACTGGGGAAGGGCGTAAGCGAATTGCCGCGGTGATCGATGAGCTTGAACTGAGCTGAATATCGGCTGGGACATCGAAAGAGAAAGCCTCCCCCATCCTCCTTGATGAGGCAGGAAAACGGGTGCCTAGAGTTTCAAAAACGTTGTGAAATGGTCCTTGTGATCCTGCAGGATTTCCCGTGGCAGGATCGTGCCGATACCCCCTCGATGCTGTAGACCATGGGAAAGTACATGGGCAAGGATTTGCTCCTTGGTCATGTTGCCTGGTTTTCCGTCCTTGAAATTAAATGCCACTGGATCAGACAGCTCCATTGCCGTGACTGATTTCGTGTAGTTAACAAACCATTGATTTGCTCTCGAAAAATCCTCCTTCAACTGACTGATGTCTTGCCGTTGTTCGGTGACGACGTCATCAAACTCGTCGGGTTTTCCTTGCAGTCGGGCGATGAACAGTTGATCAACAATATTGATGTGGCTGAGCCAATAGCAGGCCTTCTCCATTTCTACTGGAAAGGACGTTGCCGCAGGTGCTTTCAGGCACTTGAATAGCGCCTCCTCAGACCATGCCTTGTACTGATAAAGCGAGTGCAGCAAGTCCCTGGTACACATGGTGTTCTCCCGATTTTCTAAGCGTTAGTGTCCCTGGCCCGTTGGAAACGGTAAGCGACAGGGCGCCTTCCTGCAGCGGCGCCGGATGCCGTTGGACAGATTAAATAGTCACTATATTGACTTTTATAGTCAATGGTCTGAAGCTGGTAGCAGGCGGTGAAAGTCGCCGCACTGAATTTCAGCAGAGCATCGCCTTGCGGGTGGCAGCTCGTAGATGGCGAGAGGGTGTCTAAGATCATGAAGTACGTCAGCAC
>NZ_JBGCUL010000259.1:0-5590 GCF_054177685.1 Pseudomonas sp. P5_A2_2 | reverse complement strand
CTGATCGGCATCGTCAAGAAGAACGCGATCATGATGATCGACTTTGCCCTCGACGCCGAGCGCAATCAGGGCATGGACCCGCAGACGGCGATCTATCAGGCCGCGCTGCTGCGTTTCCGGCCGATCCTGATGACCACCCTGGCAGCGTTGTTCGGTGCCGTGCCGTTGATGCTCGCCACCGGTTCCGGCGCAGAACTGCGCCAGCCGCTGGGTCTGGTGATGGTCGGCGGCCTGTTGCTGAGCCAGGTTCTGACGCTGTTCACCACGCCGGTGATCTACCTGTATTTCGACCGTCTCGGTCGGCGATTTGGCAAGACCGGCGCTCAGGAGACGGCGGTATGACGGCCTGCATAACCTGTGGGAACGAGCTTGCTCGCGATGAGGCCCGTAAGTTCAACATCATTGCCGGCCGACCCACCGCTATCGCGAGCAAGCTCGCTCCCACAGTGGCGCAACAGCGATGAACCTTTCGGGACCTTTCATCAAGCGCCCGGTCGCGACCATGTTGCTGAGCCTGGCGATCATGCTGCTGGGCGGCGTGAGCTTCGGCTTGCTGCCCGTATCGCCGCTGCCGCAAATGGACTTTCCGGTGATCGTGGTCCAGGCCAGCCTGCCCGGGGCAAGCCCCGAGGTGATGGCGTCGACGGTGGCCACGCCGCTGGAGCGCTCTTTCGGCGCCATCGCCGGGGTCAACACCATGAGCAGCCGGTCCAGCCAGGGATCGACCCGGGTGATCCTGCAATTCGACCTGGACCGCGACATCAACGGCGCGGCGCGGGAAGTGCAGGCAGCCATCAATGCCTCGCGCAACCTGCTGCCCAGCGGGATGCGCAGCATGCCGACCTACAAGAAGGTCAACCCGTCCCAGGCGCCGATCATGGTGCTGTCGCTGACCTCGGATGTGCTGGAAAAAGGCCAGCTCTATGACCTGGCCTCGACGATCCTGTCCCAGAGCCTGTCCCAGGTGCAGGGCGTCGGTGAGGTGCAGATCGGCGGCAGTTCCCTGCCTGCGGTGCGTATCGAACTCGAACCGCAGTCGTTGAACCAGTACGGCGTGGCCCTGGACGATGTGCGCAACACCATCGCCAATGCCAACGTGCGCCGGCCCAAGGGCTCGGTGGAAGACGATCAACGGCTGTGGCAGGTCCAGGCCAACGATCAGTTGGAAAAAGCCAAGGACTACGAGTCGCTGATCATCCACTACAACGGTGGCGCAGCCCTGCGCCTGAAGGATGTGGCCAAGGTCAGCGATGGCGTCGAGGACCGCTACAACAGCGGCTTCTTCAACGATGACRCGGCGGTGCTGCTGGTGATCAACCGGCAGGCCGGCGCCAACATCATCGAGACAGTCAACGAGATCAAGGCCCAGTTGCCGGCGTTGCAGGCGGTGTTGCCGGCCAGCGTCAAGCTGAACCTGGCCATGGACCGTTCCCCGGTCATCAAGGCGACGCTTCACGAGGCGGAAATGACCCTGCTGATCGCCGTGGCACTGGTGATTCTGGTGGTGTTCCTGTTCCTCGGTAACTTCCGCGCCTCGCTGATTCCGACCCTGGCGGTGCCGGTGTCGCTGGTCGGCACCTTCGCGGTGATGTACCTCTACGGTTTCTCGCTGAACAACCTGTCGCTGATGGCGCTGATCCTGGCCACCGGGCTGGTGGTGGACGATGCCATCGTGGTGCTGGAGAACATATCCCGGCATATCGACGAGGGCGTAAAGCCGATGAAGGCGGCATACCTCGGCGCCCAGGAAGTTGGTTTTACCTTGCTGTCGATGAACGTGTCGCTGGTGGCGGTGTTCCTGTCGATCCTGTTCATGGGCGGGATCATCGAAAGCCTGTTCCGCGAATTCTCCATCACCCTGGCGGCGGCCATCGTGGTCTCGCTGCTGGTGTCGCTGACCCTGACGCCGATGCTCTGCGCCCGCTGGCTCAAGCCGCACACGCCGGGGCAGGAGAACCGCCTGCAACGCTGGAGCCGGCGAACCAACGACTGGATGGTTGGTAAATACGCCACCAGCCTCGACTGGGTGCTGCGTCACAAGCGCCTGACGTTACTCAGCCTGTTCGTGACAATCGGCGTGAACATCGCGCTATATGTGGTTGTTCCTAAAACATTTATGCCGCAGCAGGACACAGGCCAGTTGATCGGTTTCGTGCGCGGCGACGACGGCCTGTCGTTCAGTGTGATGCAGCCGAAGATGGAGATTTTCCGCCGGGCGGTGTTGAAGGACGAGGCGGTAGAAAGCGTCGCCGGGTTCATTGGCGGTAACAACGGCACCAACAACGCCTTCATGCTGGTGCGCCTCAAGCCGATCAAGGAACGCAACATTTCCGCGCAAAAGGTCATCGAGCGTCTGCGCAAGGAGATGCCCAAGGTCCCTGGTGCACAGCTGATGCTCATGGCGGACCAGGACCTGCAATTCGGCGGCGGCCGCGAGCAGACCTCGTCGCAGTATTCCTACATCCTGCAAAACGGTGATCTGGGGTCGTTGCGCGAGTGGTATCCGAAAGTCGTCACCGCGCTCAGGGCCTTGCCGGAGCTGACGGCGATCGATGCGCGGGAAGGCCGGGGCGCCCGACAAGTGACGCTGATCGTCGACCGCGACCAGGCCAAGCGCCTGGGTGTCGACATGGATATGGTCACGGCGGTGCTGAACAACGCCTACAGTCAGCGACAGATTTCGACCATCTACGACAGCCTCAACCAGTATCAGGTGGTGATGGAGGTCAATCCGAAATACGCCCAGGACCCGATCACTCTCAAGCAGGTCCAGGTGATCACCGCTGATGGCGCGCGGATTCCACTGTCGACCATCGCCCATTACGAAAACAGCCTGGAAAACGACCGGGTCAGCCACGAAGGCCAGTTCGCGTCGGAAAGCATTGCCTTCGACATGGCCGAAGGCGTGACCGTGGAGCAGGGCAGTGCCGCCATTGAACGAGCGATTACCAAGGTCGGCCTCCCGGAAGACGTGATCGTGAAAATGGCCGGCACCGCCGACGCCTTTGCCGCCACGCAAAAGAGCCAGCCGTTCATGATTCTCGGCGCGCTGGTGGCGGTGTATCTGGTGCTCGGCGTGTTGTACGAAAGCTACATTCATCCGCTGACCATCCTGTCCACCCTGCCGTCGGCCGGGGTCGGCGCATTGCTGTCGATCTATGCGCTGGGCGGCGAGTTCAGCCTGATTTCATTGCTGGGGCTGTTTCTGCTGATCGGCGTGGTGAAGAAAAACGCGATTCTGATGATCGACCTGGCGTTGCAGCTGGAACGAAACCAGGGGATGGCACCGCTGGAATCGATTCGCAGCGCCTGCCTGCAACGTCTGCGACCTATTCTGATGACCACCCTGGCGGCAATCCTCGGTGCCTTGCCGTTACTGCTGAGCCGTGCCGAAGGGGCGGAAATGCGCCAGCCGCTGGGCCTGACCATCATCGGCGGGCTGATCTTCAGCCAGGTGCTGACGCTTTACACCACCCCGGTGGTTTACCTCTATCTCGACAAACTGCGCCATCGCTTCAATAAATGGCGTGGGGTGCGTACCGATGCTGCTCTGGAAACTCCGCTATGACTGAACGTTCGCTTTTCAACCTGGCTGCACCGCTGCTCATGGCCCGAGGCTCGCGTTTGTTGAGCCTGTCACTGTGCGTGGCAATGCTCAGTGCCTGCGCCGTCGGTCCGGATTACCAGCGCCCGAAAACCGCGGAACCTGCGCAGTACAAGGCCGCAGAGGGCTGGCGTCAGGCCAATCCGAGCGATGCCCTGGCGCGCGGCGCATGGTGGGAGTTGTACGGCGACCGGCAGCTCAACGGCCTGATCGAAAAACTCAACAGCTCGAATCAGACCGTTGCCCAGTCCGAAGCGCAGTACCGGCAGGCCCAGGCCTTGGTGCGCAGCGCACGCGGGGCGTTTTTCCCGACGGTCGACCTGAACGTCAGCAAGAACCGTTCAAGCCAGGGCACCGGCAGCAGCAGCTCCAGCCTGAGCAGTTCATCCAGCGGTATTCGCAACACGTATTCCGCCCAGGCGGGCGTCAGTTGGGAAGCGGATGTATGGGGCAAGCTGCGCCGGGGGCTCGAAGCCGACACCGCGAATGCCCAGGCGAGCTTTGCCGATCTGGCGGCCATGCGCCTGAGCCAACAGTCGGAGCTGGTGCAAAATTACCTGCAACTGCGGGTGATCGATGGCCAAAAGCGCTTGCTCCAGGACACGGTCGAGGCTTATCGGCGTTCGCTGAAGATGACCGAGAACCAGTACCGCGCCGGCGTATCGGGCAAGGACGCGGTGGCCCAGGCCCAGACACAGCTCAAAGGCACCGAAGCCGATATGGTCGACCTGATCTGGCAACGCGCCCAGTTCGAGAACGCCATTGCCGTGCTGATCGGCCTGCCGCCTTCGGAGTTCAGCCTGGCGGAAAGCCAGGACATCCCGCAGTTGCCGCAAGTGCCGCCGGCCTTGCCTTCACAGTTGCTGGAGCGGCGCCCGGACATTGCTTCCGCCGAGCGTTCGGTGATGGCCGCCAACGCCAACATCGGTGTGGCCAAGGCCGCCTATTACCCCGATCTGACACTGAACATGAACGGCGGTTACAGCAGCAGCACCTATTCCAACTGGATCAGCCTGCCGAACCGCTTCTGGTCGGTGGGACCGCAATTGGCCGTGACTCTGTTCGACGGCGGCCAGCGCTCGGCGGAAGTCGACCGCAGTGAAGCGGCCTATGACGAAACGGTGGCCAAATATCGCCAGACCGTGCTGGACGGATTCCGCGAAGTGGAAAACTTCCTGGTGCAGCTCAAGGTGCTTGAAGACGAGGCCGTCGTGCGCCAACAGGCCCTGGATGCCGCCCGTGAATCGCTACGCCTGACCCAGAACCAATACAAGGCCGGTTTGATTGCCTACATAGACGTAGTGGTGACCCAGGCGGCGGCGTTGAGCAATGAGCGCAGTAACCTGGACCTGCTGCAAAACCGCCTGATTGCCAGCGTGCAGTTGATTGCCGCGTTGGGAGGTGGCTGGGATGGGCAGCTTGAGGTGAGCGAAAACCGATAGCGCAATCCCTGTGGGAGCGAGCTTGCTCGCGATGGCTGCGTCACATTCAGCATGGATGTTGCCTGGCCCACCGCTATCGCGAGCAAGCTCGCTCCCACAGGTTTTGTACTCTTGACGCCTTCCTTGTGGCTGGCGCCAGCAGTTAATGTTTTACCTTAAAACAAGCGTTTCATCGGACTGGTGGCCCTTTGCTCATTTTGTGAGTGCGTTCTCAATTGGAATCAGTACAATCGCCGCATTTGCCCCCCACCCGAGATTGAATGCCATTAACAAGGGGGCGTTCGCGAGAAGTCTCCATGCTCATCGGCAGCTATTCCCCCACCCTGGTCATCATTTCCCTCTGTGTTGCGATTCTCGCCTCATACACCGCACTCGACCTGACCGGACGCATTGCCACTGCCAAAGGCCGCGCCGTGCATTTTTGGACCGCGGGCGGGGCCATTGCCATGGGCATCGGCATCTGGTCGATGCACTTTATCGGCATGCTCGCGTTCAAGTTGCCGATCGATCTGGGCTACGACGGTACGATCACCCTGTTGTCGCT
>NZ_JBGCUL010000258.1:0-5605 GCF_054177685.1 Pseudomonas sp. P5_A2_2 | reverse complement strand
GGCTTGAACGGCAGATTGTATGAATTGAAAGTTTTCAGCCTGGAAACTGTGTTGTGTTCTGTTTGCAAGTATATCGATGACAGCGTGATGTTGACGGCACCGGTCATAGTTTTCCAGTGTTGTGGTTATGCTGAAAAGCGTTTCATTCGGCTCGCAAGTGTAATGCACCGATTCATCGCTGTGCAGTACGATGATTTCGTCAGGCCGTAGTTTGTGATTGTTTACGACGGGGCGACCAATCGGGGGCTGCGAGATGGCGAATGTAACGAATCCGGCAGGGACAGAACTGACCAGGGTGACGGATGAGTCGAACTCAAGGCGACTGCACTGCAGTTCGGGGCTGTGAAAGAGTTTATGTTGCCGAATGCGCGCCTCTTGCTCGGTTGGAATAAGGCTCATTTCCCATTTGCCTATTGTTCTATTCAGTTGGCTCGGCAAGGCAGAAGACAAATGAAAGATTTCGTCGGGCGGTGCGATACTCATGAAATTGAAGGCTCATCTGTTAAATGATTGGGGTCAAGCCTGACGGGCAGTCATGGAGAAGGTACGCGATTCGGCGTCCTTGCTGTCGGTGAGATCGCCCCATTGGCTTTGAGCGGATTGTCAGAGTCCCCGGATCAGTTCCAGTTCCGCCGAAAATGCGTACTTGCTGTCCAACGGTGAGTCGTCCATGTGTTGAACGTTGCGCGGGTCAATTTTCGAACTGAAGATCTGCAATTGGGGTTTCATCGGGTCAATGGCTGCAGCTGTAAAGGAGTAAAAATCGTCAATACGATAACCGTTTTTTACCTGATAGCTGTTTTTCACTGCACTTGGTACCTTCTTGTTGGTTTCGACACTCGTCAATTTGGCACTGTAGAGGCTCTTGTCGTCGGCCATGGCCTTGAGAGAAAGCAACAAACCAAACGACACGGTGACGAAGTTTTTCAGTAGCATCGAGGCGATTTCCTTATGAACAGTTTATTCAGGCAGAGCAGAATGTCAGCTGCATCTCTGCCGCGATCTGGCCTGAAAATAATCTCACCTCGATGGTGTCTGCCAAAGTCAATAACTCATATTTACGGGGTCGTCAGAAGAGGCCAGTCACCGCTTGCCCCTGCGAACACAACGCTCCTCAAAGTCGTATGAGCGAGTTGGCGTAGCTCATGCCGGTATCACTTTGTGGCGGGGCAGGGAGAGCAGAATCACTGTTCTGCTCGTCAGTATGATACTCATTCTCAGTTTGAATTTTCAGATGCGACAGTTTCTGGCTGTCATCCGGGCTTGTTTCAATTTCATAATATTCAATGGTCGTGTTTTCGACGGAGCGTTCGTCATGCGCGAACGAATAAAATGGCATGGCGGACAGAAAAAAGACCGACAGGAATCCGAAAGTCGTCGATTGATGAGTTCGCAGGAAATGCATGGCTTTCACTTGATTCTCCTGTATAGGGCATTGTCCCGGGCGAGAATCAAGCAGGCTCGATTCCAAGGATTATCGGCGAGGGATTTTTGGCAGGAGAGACGTTTGATTCAAATCAATAAGTATTATTTTTGTTTGGAAATTCTTTGATGTGAACCTTTGCCAAGTGGGCGTCGAGTCGCTGCGGGAGCCCGATTAATGGTTCATGCAGCGTAAACGGCCTAGTTCATGGATGTAAAAACACACGGCGTTTTTATCCTGGGTCGGGATCAACTCGTAGTTTAGAATGGCGCCTTCCTGCAACACATATTGGCGCCTGAAGAACAGGTCAGGAGTCTTTTCAATGGCAAAAAGTTCATTGTCCTGGCTGAGTTTGATATTGCTGACTTTTATCTCGACGTGTGTGTTGTTTTCTCCGATTATATTCGCCGAGATGGTCGCATTGCGGATTTTTCCATTCAGGCTTTCCAGCGTGGTCCCCGTGAGTCGACCATGCCCGATAGTGAGGTATTCTTCGGTGTTGAGTTGGTCGAGATCCTCCAGCCATTGTCGGGATTTTGTCTGGTAACTGGTGTTTTCCATGTAGTGCGAAGGTGAATAGACAAAAGAGAAAATGCACAGTGCATTGATCAAGCCTATCAGAGGCCAGTGAACGGCTTGCGGAATTCCGAACTTCATAAGGTGACTTCCAGACATTGACGAATCATCAAGGCGAGGTCTCTTTCGCTGCTGTTCAACTGCAGATTTGCAGTGCTTTGATCCTGGCGGATGCACGAAACGGAATAATTGGCTTTATACAGGTTGATCCAGACCTGGCCCTTCAGGTTTGGCGGTAGCTGTTCAGTTTGTTTGACCGACAGATCCATCAGCGCCTGAGCCTCGGCAAGATCGCTGCCCACGGCGTGTATGACCAGTCCATCCTTGTCGATACTGGAGATTTCAATTTTTGGCGCGTCGAAGTCGAACTGAAAGACAGTAAAGGCAACGACTGCCAGCGAAACGATATAAGCGATCAGCTGGGCTTTTGTAATGCGAGTGGATCTATTGGTTTTACCCGGGGGTGCAAGCAGTTCATCACTACCCGGGGGCGGTCGTTGTCCCGGGAGGGAGGCGGGTGGCTGCGCCGTTTCCTCTCGGGGTACTGGTACAGCCGCTTCTGCATCGACTACGCATTGCCGGTTGAAGCAATATCCTCGTCGAGGAACAGTCATCAGGATCTCGTGATCCCGACTGTCATTGAGAATATTGCGCAGCGAAAAAACCGTTTGATTCAAACTGCCGGAGGCAACCACGCGGTCATTCCAGGTGTAGTCGATGATTTCATCGCGGCTTTTAGTGACACCTGGCTCCATGAGCAGCAGGTCCAACAGACGCGACTCAGCTCTACCTAACGTGGAATTTTGTACATCTCCATGGGGTGTTGTAATGGAAAGCATGGCGCTATCCGGATCGAATACCGCCACGGCGCCATTTTTCAACTTGAAGGTGTAGCTCATATAAATCTTCCGTTCAGGCGGTGCTGGCCTGAGTATAGGGGCCGGATTTGGCTCGGTACATTCTGGTCTGGGAAGTGAACGAAGATGAGGGCCAGGCGGAAGGTGCACGGCGTGTCGCATTTACAATGCCGGACTGGCTCGTTTCAGAGGCGTGCCGTGCAGCAAACAGCCCGGTCTGTCAGAGGTATCAGTTCAATCATACAAGGGAAAAGCATTGCTGGATGACCCACGGTTTTTGATTTTGACACCGTGAATAATGCTTGGAATGGATTATCTGCGCTATCCGAAAACTGCAAGCTCGGGCAGGTGGGTTTACACGGAGCCAGGCCGGAATGAACTAACTTCGCTATTGCGACAGATTTCAATTGCAACCTGAACTATCAGGATACAAATCAATGATTGTGTTTTTGTGCGCTTGGCTCGTTGAAGACTATTTTTGATTCTTATTAGCTTTGAATCAGGGTCGCTACCGCTTTAAATGGATCTCGAGGAGCGTTGACACACATCGCGTTCATGGTTTGTTTGTCGCGATGTAAACGATCCTCACCTCTCGTTCTACAGCTTTGCCCCGCGTCCTTTCATGAAGGGGCCGGGGCCTTTTTTTGAGCGGACGAAGGCGGTCAGAAGCCAGGACGCGAGCAAAACGACAGGGACACCTACACAATCACTTCAGGCCATTGTCGTCGCCGATCAAGGCAAGACATCGTAACCACGTTGTTGCAGGCAGCTGCTGTAGACGGAGTTATTGGCGGTGAGGCTTTGTTCGCTCGCACTCAGATTCTGCCGACGCTCCTGGCGTTGCCTGGAGCCCCCTACGATGGCACCGGCAGCCGCGGCACTGTGTACGCGGTTCTGCCGATAGTCTTGCCTGGTATCGTCGTCGATCTGGTCATAGAGGTTTTCATGTTGGCGACCCCGAACTTCTGCCGCTGTCGCGCCGGCTACCGCGGCGGTTGCGGCGCCCTTGACCCGACCACCGGAGGGCACGGTGCTTTGCACCGGATGTTGCGCGTTGGCCTGGGATTGGCAGGCACTGGTGTCCTGCTGGATGGTCTGGGAGGTCTGGCCTTTGAGGGGTACCACCGTCGCCGCCTGGGCGCTGGTGCTCAAGAGCATCACAAGAATCGTCAAGGCACAGGTGCTCAGGAACACCATAAGGACCGCTAAGGTTTCAGCCAGTATTTTCATCATTGAGCCTCACGTCAGGCGTCGGCACGGCTAACGGTTTGTCAGAGGGAAAACGCGGCGGGGTGTCACATTGAAACCCCATGCCGGTCCGCTTGCCATGCCATCCAATGCCGGTGGACGGCAGGCATTTCCACGTTTGCGATGGGGTTTGCCTGAGCGTCAACGCTTGAGGAGGAGGGCCTGCATATCGTCTGTCATGCCTTTGAGTGCAACCTTGAAGTCATTGGCAACAATCGGCTGTTCGGCATTCTTGATGGTCTCGCCGAATACCTTGCGTACGATCTTCGCGACCGGCATACCGGTTTTTGCGTCGATCAGGTTGGCTTCGATGTACAACTCGGCAGTCTGATCCCTATGCCCGGTGGCTGCTTGTGTCGCCCCGACAATGGCCCCGATTGGAACGGCCTCATACCAGTGCATGCCTTCGTTGTTGGCGCTGACGTGAGTGATCGCCGCTTGCAGGATCAGCGACCGTGAATCGGTCGGTACCAACTGCGCATATGGGACGATCGTGTAGCGCTGGGCAAAGGCGGTCTTGACGCTATTGCTGGCCATCAATTGCAAGTCTTGCAGCGTCTTCAGGCTGACGCGCGCGGTCGGCTGCGGCGCTGGATACAGCTCCATCTGCCGGAACACCACAGTGGAGTACGCGCGAGGATCGAACCCCGGCGATACCCAGCGCAATACCTTCTGCTCACTTGGCGTAGTTTGCTCCTCCAGGCCCTGGTAATTGCCCAGGAAGCCCGAGTATTGCTCTTGCTGTGCCACTTTCGAGACACAGCCGACCTGAAATACACAGCTCAAAGCTATACCCGCAATCCATTTATTCGACATGCCCATGTGTTTGGTTCTCAAGTGATGAAAGTTGTCATTCGGGTTCCGACCTGGCTCCAGGCATTGGGCTGGGCGCCTCGTATTCGGGCACTGGTATTCGCCAGTCGGTTACGCAAAGCAGGTGCTTGCACGCCGGTCAATGCGGGCCGAATGCTGCCCGTAGCAGCGGGATAATCCGAATCAATAACTCTTAAAAACTGTTAAACGCACGACCAGGAAAGATTGCACATCGATCACAGTTGCCTACGCTAACCCTTTGCAACCCGGCTTTGGCGTCTACAGGTGAGTGAGCATGGATCGGAAAGAACGATGGATGGGCACCGCGTCGACACTCGTCGCTGTGTTGGGCTGCATCACGGTGGCTCAGGCTGACGATTCGGCAGAGTTGGCGAAGAAAGCCCTCAACCCGGTCGCGGCGATGTACAGCCTGCCGGTGCAGTACAACTGGGATCAGAAGATGGGGCCGACCGGGGAGGGTATGCACAGCGTCACCAATATCCAGCCTGTGCTGCCGTTTGCCTTGAACGAAGACTGGAACCTCATTTCCCGGACCATTCTGCCGATCATCGACCAGCACGGCCTGGCTCCCAATGGCGCGGCGAACAAGTCCGGCACAGGCGATATCACCCAGAGCTTTTTCTTCTCGCCGACCAAGCCCACGGACAGTGGCTGGATACTCGGYGGC
>NZ_JBGCUL010000257.1:0-5606 GCF_054177685.1 Pseudomonas sp. P5_A2_2 | reverse complement strand
GGGATGGCGATGGCAGATGAGAAAAACATTCTGGTTACCAGCGGCAGCGATCGGGCGACMCCGATCGCCGTTGTGCCGTTCGGTTTCCAGGGTGGTAGCGTGCTGCCGGACGACATGGCGGAAATCATCGGTAACGACCTGCGTAACTCGGGTTACTACTCGCCGCTTCCAAAACAGAACATGATCAGCCAGCCGAGCCAGGCCAGCGAAATCATCTTCCGTGACTTCAAGGCGCTGGGTGCCCAGTACGTCATGGTCGGCAGCATTGTGCCGGCGGGCGGTCGCCTGCAGGTGCAATACGCACTGTTCAACGTGGCCACCGAGCAGCAAGTGCTGACCGGCAGCGTGTCGGGCGGCGTCGATCAGTTGCGCGATATGGCGCACTACATCTCTGACCAGTCGTTCGAGAAACTCACGGGTATCAAGGGTGCCTTCTCGACTCGCCTGCTGTATGTAACGGCCGAGCGTTTCTCCGAGAACAACACTCGCTACACCTTGCAACGTTCGGACTACGACGGTGCCCGCGCCGTGACCCTGCTGCAGTCGCGTGAGCCGATCCTGTCGCCGCGTTTCGCACCGGATGGCAAGCGCATCGCTTATGTCTCCTTCGAGCAGAAGCGTCCACGCATCTTCATGCAGAACATCGACACCGGTCGCCGTGAGCAGATCACCAACTTCGAAGGCCTGAACGGTGCACCGGCCTGGTCGCCGGATGGTCAGCGCCTGGCGTTCGTACTGTCGAAAGACGGCAACCCAGACATCTATGTGATGAACCTGGGTTCGCGTCAGATCAGTCGCGTCACCAACGGTCAAGGTATCAACACCGAACCGTTCTGGGGCAAGGATGGCTCGACCATCTACTTCACTTCCGACCGTGGCGGCAAGCCGCAGATCTACAAGACCAGCGCGGGTGGTGGCGGTGCAGAGCGTGTGACGTTCGTCGGTAATTACAACGCCAACCCTAAACTGTCGGCTGATGAAAAGACGCTTGTCATGATTCACCGTCAGGATGGCTTCACCAATTTCAAGGTGGYGGCCCAGGATTTGCAGCGCGGTAGTGTAAAGATCCTCACTGATAGCACTCTGGACGAGTCGCCCACTGTCGCGCCCAACGGCACCATGGTAATCTACGCCACCCGCCAGCAGGGCCGGGGAGTCTTGATGCTCGTGTCCATCAATGGACGCGTAAGGCTCCCGCTTCCTACCGCACAAGGCGAAGTCAGAGAACCTTCCTGGTCCCCTTTCCTGAACTGACGCGGCGCTATACGTTGTACTTAACACACTGGGGTTCATTAGGAGTTTCACGATGGAAATGCTGAAGTTTGGTAAATTTGCTGCGCTGGCACTGGCCATGGCTGTAGCTGTAGGTTGCTCGTCCAAAGGCGGCGACAATGCCGGTGAAGGCGCGGTAGATCCAAACGCTGGTTACGGCGCAAACACTGGTGCAGTTGACGGCTCCCTGAGCGAAGAAGCTGCACTGCGCGCTATCACCACTTTCTACTTCGAATACGACAGTTCGGACCTGAAGCCAGAAGCCATGCGCGCTCTGGACGTTCACGCCAAAGACCTGAAAGCAAACGGCGCTCGCGTTGTTCTGGAAGGCAACACCGACGAACGTGGTACTCGTGAGTACAACATGGCACTGGGCGAGCGTCGTGCGAAAGCCGTTCAGCGCTACCTGGTACTGCAAGGCGTTTCCCCAGCTCAGCTGGAACTGGTTTCCTACGGCGAAGAGCGTCCAGTTGCTACCGGCAACGACGAGCAGTCCTGGGCTCAAAACCGTCGCGTCGAACTGCGTAAGTAATTCGTCATGCGAACGTGCCGTCGTGCTGTAACTGTTTTGGCTCTCAGCCTCGCACCGCTTGCGGTGTGGGCTGCGGTTCCTGTGGTCGAGGACAACTCCGGCTATAACAATAGCGGGAGCAGTTATCCGCCTGCGGGTTACGGTACGAACGGCGCCTATGCCGGGGGAGGGGTTTCGACTCCTGTCTCGGCACAGGGCCAGCTGTTCAACCAACTGCAACAAATGCAGGAACAGATCTCGCGCCAACAGGGTGTGATCGAAGAACTGCAAAATGATGTAGCGCGCATGAAGCAGGAAAACCTGGAGCGATACCAGGATCTTGATCGGCGCATAGGAACCGGCGTTGCACCAGCCGCGAGTCCTCAAAATTCTTCCACCGGTGGTGATTTGAATGCCCCCGGCGCAGCCGCAGGTGCGGCAGCTGGCGCAGCCGCTGCTCAAGCACCCGCCGCAAGTAGCGAACCGGCAGATCCGGCGAAGGAAAAGCTCTATTACGATGCTGCTTTCGACCTGATCAAGGCCAAGGATTTCGACAAGGCCAGCCAGGCTTTCGCCGCATTCCTGCGCAAATACCCGAATAGCCAATACGCGGGCAATGCCCAGTACTGGTTGGGCGAAGTAAACCTGGCCAAAGGCGATCTGCAAGGTGCAGGTCAGGCATTTGCCAAGGTTTCGCAGCTGTATCCGAAGCACGCCAAAGTGCCTGATTCGCTGTACAAGCTCGCTGATGTGGAACGCCGCCTGGGTCATACCGACCGGGTCAAAGGTATTCTGCAGCAGGTTGTGTCGCAATATCCGGGCACTTCCGCCGCTCAACTGGCCCAACGCGATCTGCAGAAAATGTAAGCCTGCTTGACCCGTTTTGAAGAAACCCGCGCTTGTCGCGGGTTTTTTCGTTAGAATTCACACCCTTTTTCTGAAACACGCTTTTTGGGATCTGCGCATTGCCGGGGTTCCTTGAAGTGCCTGACGGAGGCGGACAGCCTGTTTAGCTGTTACGCCCGTGGCGACTATGCAAGACACATTGAGAATCACCGAAGTTTTCTACTCGTTGCAGGGTGAAACTCGGACTGCCGGGCTGCCCACTGTTTTTGTGCGCCTGACCGGTTGTCCGTTGCGTTGCCAATA
This sequence comes from Pseudomonas sp. P5_A2_2, assembly GCF_054177685.1. Classification (NCBI taxonomy): domain Bacteria; kingdom Pseudomonadati; phylum Pseudomonadota; class Gammaproteobacteria; order Pseudomonadales; family Pseudomonadaceae; genus Pseudomonas; species Pseudomonas sp. P5_A2_2. The sequence continues at coordinate 2,674 of NZ_JBGCUL010000257.1, read as the reverse complement.
CTGCGACAGCGCCTACGCGTTCACCGGCGGGACCATCCGCACCCTCGACGATATCCTCGAGCAGGTCGCCGGTTTTCGTCCGCGATACGTCTGTGTCACGGGCGGCGAGCCCCTGGCGCAACCCAACGCCATTCCCTTGCTCAAGCGTCTGTGTGACGCCGGTTACGAAGTGTCACTGGAAACCAGTGGTTCTATTGATATCTCGGCAGTAGATTCCCGGGTCAGTCGTGTTGTCGACCTGAAAACCCCGGGTTCGAAGGAAGCGCACCGTAACCGCTACGAAAACATCGAGCTGCTCACGCCCAACGATCAGGTGAAGTTTGTCATCTGCTCGCGGGAGGACTATGACTGGTCCGTTTCCAAGCTGATCCAGTACGGTCTTGACCTGCGTGCCGGCGAAGTCCTGTTCTCGCCAAGTCACCATGATCTCAATGCCCGGGACCTGGCGGACTGGGTGGTGGCGGACAATCTGCCAGTGCGTTTGCAATTGCAGCTGCATAAATATCTATGGAATGACGAGCCGGGGCGCTGAAATGACTGAACAACTCAATACTGCTGAAAAACGTGCGGTCATCCTGCTGTCCGGTGGCCTGGACTCGGCGACCGTCGTGGCCATGGCGCGTGCCGAAGGCTACAGCTGCTACACCATGAGCTTCGACTACGGTCAGCGGTCTCACGCTGAACTGTACGCCGCCGAGCGTGTGGCGCAGGACCAGGGTGTGGTCGAGCACAAGGTGATCGGTCTGAACCTGAACGGCATGGGCGGCTCGGYGCTGACCGACAGCAGCATCGACATTCCGGAAGAGGCGGGTGAGGGCATTCCGGTGACTTACGTGCCTGCGCGTAACACGGTGTTCCTGTCCCTGGCCCTGGGCTGGGCTGAAGTGCTCGGTGCACGCGACATCTTCATCGGCGTCAATGCGGTGGACTACTCCGGTTACCCGGACTGCCGTCCCGAGTTCATTGAGTCGTTCGAACGCATGGCCAACCTGGCAACCAAAGCTGGCGTGGAAGGCAATGGCTTCCGCATTCAGGCACCCCTGCAAAACCTCAGCAAGGCGCAGATCGTTCAGGCCGGCGTGAAGCTTGGCGTGAACTACGGGCTGACCGTTTCCTGCTATCAGGCCGACGATGAAGGCCGTGCGTGCGGCAAGTGCGACAGCTGCCGACTGCGTGCAGAGGGCTTTGCGGCAGCCGGAATCAGCGATCCAACCCCTTATTTTTGATTTATTTCAAAATAGGTGTTGAATAGTCCTTAAAAATCAGTATTATACGCGCCACCACACAGCGGGTCGTTAGCTCAGTTGGTAGAGCAGTTGGCTTTTAACCAATTGGTCGTAGGTTCGAATCCCACACGACCCACCATTTTTGGCGGTTTAGAAAATCCGGAAGGCCCACGCAAGTGAGGATTTCCGGGTTTTTTTTTTGCCTGCGATTCAGTCTTGCCTCGCTGCGGGCTACGTCCTGTGACACAAGTCAGAATCATCTTTTGCATCCGCCGGTTATTCTGTAGCCTTGCCCAGCTTCAACGCTGTCCGTGCCTGATGAATACCCACTTTCCCGGCGGTACCCCGATGGGTCCGGAGCCGGGTGTATACTCGACTTTCGCGCGAATGCGCCTGCAGGTCTTGCGAACATGACGCAGATTTCCGAACGCCTTCTGGTTCAAGCCCACCTCGACGCCAAACAGCCCAAACCGCTGACCGCCGATGAAGAGGCTTATTACCGTGCTGCCATCGCTGCCGAGCTCAAGGCTCAGGACGCGGTGCTGGTGGCCCACTTCTATTGTGACCCTGTCATTCAGGCGCTGGCCGAAGAAACGGGCGGTTGTGTCTCCGATTCGCTGGAGATGGCCCGCTTCGGCAATGCCCATCCAGCCAAGACCGTGGTCGTCGCCGGCGTGAAGTTCATGGGCGAGACCGCCAAGATCCTCAACCCGGAAAAGCGCGTGCTGATGCCGACACTCGAAGCGACCTGTTCGCTCGACCTGGGTTGCCCGGTGGACGAGTTTTCCGCGTTCTGCGATCAACACCCGGAGCGTACGGTGGTGGTGTACGCCAACACCTCCGCTGCGGTAAAGGCTCGAGCGGATTGGGTCGTGACTTCAAGCTGTGCGCTGGAAATCGTCGAGAGCCTGATGGACAACGGCGAGACCATCATCTGGGGCCCGGACAAGCACCTGGGTACCTACATCCAGCGCCAGACCGGTGCCGACATGTTGCTATGGGACGGTGCCTGCATCGTTCACGAAGAGTTCAAGTCCAAGCAGCTTGAAGACATGAAGGCGCTGTACCCGGATGCAGCGATTCTGGTGCACCCGGAGTCGCCGACATCGGTGATTGAACTGGCCGATGCCGTGGGTTCCACCAGTCAGTTGATCGCGGCGGCACAGAGCCTGYCGAACAAGACGCTGATCGTGGCGACCGACCGCGGCATCTTCTACAAGATGCAGCAGCTGTGCCCGGACAAGGTCTTTATCGAAGCCCCGACGGCAGGTAACGGCGCGGCGTGCCGCAGTTGTGCGCATTGCCCGTGGATGGCCATGAACACCCTTGAACGCACGCTCAAGGCGTTGAAGGAAGGGTCGAACGAGATCTTTGTCGACCCGGCGCTGATCCCTCAGGCGATCCGGCCGCTCAAGCGCATGCTTGATTTCACCCAGGCGGCGCGGATG
>NZ_JBGCUL010000256.1:0-5614 GCF_054177685.1 Pseudomonas sp. P5_A2_2 | reverse complement strand
TCACTGTGCTGTTCAATGAACGCCTGGGCCTCGGCCGGGGTGGAGACTGGCGCGGCGAAGGTAATGAAGCGGCTCTTGCGAATCTCTTCGCGGTATTCGCAAAAACCGCTGAGGGTAAATGGCATACGTACCTGAATGGCTACTTAGATGGCAGGTTTCAGGCCGCAGCCCTTGAGAATGATGCGGATCAGGTTGTCCCCGGCGTCTTCCATGTCCTGTTTGGTCAACCTGGTGCGCCCGGTGACGCGGCAGATCTGCGTGGCAAAGTCGGCGTAATGCTGGGTGCTGCCCCACAACAGGAAGATCAGATGCACCGGGTCGACCGGGTCCATTTTACCGGCGTCGATCCAGGCCTGGAACACGCCCGCACGGCCCTGAAACCAGGTGCGATAATCCTGGTTGAAATACTCGGTCAGGCATTCACCGCCGCTGATGACTTCCATGGCGAAAATCCGCGAGGCTTGTGGCTGGCGTCGGGAGAACTCCATTTTCGCACGGATGTAACGGGTCAATGCTTCGCTCGGATCGTCTTCGGCGGTGAGGGTGTTGAAGGTACTGTCCCACAACTCGATGATGTTGCTCAGCACCGCCACGTACAAACCGAGCTTGTTGGTGAAGTAGTAATGCAGGTTTGCCTTGGGCAACCCGGCATTCTGGGCGATGGTGTTCATGCTCGTGCCTTTGTACCCGTGACGGGCGAACTCGTCTTCGGCGGCTTTGATGATGGTCTCTTCGTTTTTCTGACGAATGCGGCTGAGGGGTTTTGCGCCGTGGGCTGGGACTTCAAAGGTCATAGGCACTTCCGAGAAGATGAGTGGGTGCAACCTGTGCGTTGATAGCGTACCCGCAGGCTACAGACAAGTATTTGGGGCAAAACCAATCTACTGTGGGAGCGACGGTGCGGCGCTCCCACAGGACTTCTTCAATTATGCAATTCAACGCGTCGCCGCAAGACTCTCGAGAAAACTCTCCAACACCAGATGGGGTCGACGCCCCTTACGTGTGACCGACGCCAGGCTCAGGTCATAGAAGCGCGTTTTCGCTTTCAACGCGCGCAATCGACCTTGCTGCACCCAAAGACTCGCGTAGTGATCCGGCAGGTAACCGATATAGCGTCCGGTCAGGATCAGGAACGCCATGCCTTCACGGTCCGAGGCGCTGGCGGTGCAATTGAGCGCCTGGTAGTGGGCCTGGATCTCTGCCGGCAAACGGAAGGTGGGTGCAATGGCGTCCTGACTGTTCAGGCGTTCGTCGTCCAGTTGTTTGTCGTCGGCATAAAACAATGGGTGGCCGACTGCGCAGTACAACAGCGACCGCTCGCTATACAGCGGTTGATACTCCAGCCCCGATAGTGCGCTGGCCTGCGGTACCACGCCGACGTGCAGGCGACCGTCGAGCACGCCTTGTTCGACTTCATTGGGCGCGATCATGCGGATCTGGATCTGCACGTCCGGGCCGCGTTCTTTCAATTGTGCGAGGGCATGGGTGATGCGCATGTGGGGCAGGGTGACCAGGTTGTCCGTCAAACCAATGATCAATTCGCCGCGCAAGTGCTGGTGCAGGCCGTTGACCTCGGTACGGAAGCTTTCCAGTGCACTTAGCAGTTGCAACGCCGATTGATAGACCTCGCGGCCTTCTTCTGTCAGGGAAAACCCGGCACGTCCACGTTGGCACAGACGCAGGCCGAGACGTTGCTCCAGATCGCTCATCTGCTGGCTGATCGCCGAGCGCCCGATGCCCAGTACGGTTTCCGCCGCGGAGAAGCCGCCGCATTCCACCACGCTGCGAAAGATCCTCAGCAGGCGAATATCAAAGTCGCTGACCTGGGCCAGCGGATCGGGACGGCGAGTGCTCATGCGGGTTACTCAAAAGTTTAGTAATGGGCTGACTGAACATTAGAAGAGTTGCATTTCACCGACTTTATCTCCGTGGCAATTTAGCTGCAACAACGGTTTTCAATCCTTACGCCGCTTATTGCCTTGCGAGGTTTCGCCCATGAACCAGCCTGAAAACGCCCYGACTTCCCTGGCCAGCCAGCTCAAGCTCGATGCTCACTGGATGCCTTACACCGCCAACCGTAACTTTCTGCGCGACCCACGCTTGATCGTTGGCGCCGAAGGCAGCTGGCTGATCGACGACAAGGGCCGCAAGGTATACGACTCGCTGTCCGGTCTGTGGACCTGTGGCGCCGGGCACACCCGCAAGGAAATCCAGGAAGCSGTCGCCAAGCAGCTGGGTACCCTCGATTACTCGCCGGGCTTCCAGTACGGCCATCCGCTGTCCTTCCAGTTGGCTGAGAAAATCACCGACCTGACCCCGGGCAACCTGAACCACGTGTTCTTCACCGACTCGGGCTCCGAGTGTGCTGACACCGCCGTGAAGATGGTGCGTGCTTACTGGCGTCTGAAAGGCCAGTCGACCAAGACCAAAATGATCGGCCGTGCCCGTGGCTACCACGGTGTGAACATCGCCGGCACCAGCCTCGGTGGCGTGAATGGCAACCGCAAGCTGTTCGGTCAGGCGATGATGGACGTCGACCACCTGCCGCACACTTTGCTGGCAAGCAACGCTTACTCCCGTGGCATGCCGGAGCAGGGCGGTATCGCCCTGGCTGACGAACTGCTGAAACTGATCGAACTGCACGATGCATCGAACATCGCTGCTGTGTTCGTCGAGCCATTGGCCGGTTCCGCTGGCGTACTGGTTCCACCACAGGGTTACCTTAAGCGTTTGCGTGAAATCTGCGACCAGCACAACATCCTGCTGGTGTTCGACGAAGTGATCACCGGTTTCGGTCGTACCGGCACCATGTTCGGCGCCACCACCTTCGGTGTGACCCCGGACCTGATGTGCATCGCCAAGCAAGTCACCAACGGTGCAATCCCGATGGGTGCGGTGATTGCCAGCTCCGAGATCTACCAGACCTTCATGAATCAGCCGACGCCTGAATACGCGGTTGAATTCCCCCACGGCTACACCTATTCCGCGCACCCGGTGGCTTGCGCCGCGGGTCTTGCCGCACTCGACCTGCTGCAAAAGGAAAACCTGGTGCAGAGCGTGGCCGAAGTCGCGCCGCATTTCGAAAATGCGCTGCATGGCCTGAAAGGCACCAAGAACATCATCGACATCCGCAACTACGGCCTGGCCGGCGCGATCCAGATCGCAGCGCGTGACGGCGACGCCATCGTGCGTCCGTTCGAAGCCGGCATGGCGCTGTGGAAAGCCGGGTTCTACGTGCGCTTCGGCGGCGACACCCTGCAGTTCGGCCCAACCTTCAACAGCAAGCCGCAGGACCTGGATCGTCTGTTCGACGCGGTCGGCGAAGTGCTGAGCAAGATTGACTGATTTCTCCTTCTATATACCTACAAACAACAGGCGCTCCGAAGCGAGCGCCTGTGGACAACTTTTCAGGAGCTTCCATGAGCGTTATTCCGCATTTGATCAATGGCGAACTGGTGACCGAGAACGGTCGCGCGGTTGATGTGTTCAACCCGTCTACCGGCCAGGCTATTCACAAGTTGCCGCTGGCGACCCGCGAAACCATCCAGAGCGCCATCGACGCGGCCAAGGCTGCATTCCCGGCCTGGCGCAATACGCCGCCGGCCAAGCGTGCCCAAGTGATGTTCCGCTTCAAGCAACTGCTGGAGCAAAACGAGGCGCGTATTGCTCAACTGATCAGCGAAGAACACGGCAAGACTCTGGAAGATGCGGCCGGTGAACTGAAGCGCGGTATCGAGAACGTGGAGTTTGCCTGTGCGGCTCCGGAAATCCTCAAAGGTGAATACAGCCGCAACGTCGGACCGAACATCGATGCCTGGTCGGACTTCCAACCACTGGGCGTGGTTGCCGGTATCACTCCGTTCAACTTCCCGGCCATGGTGCCGTTGTGGATGTACCCGCTGGCGATCGTCTGCGGCAACTGCTTTATCCTCAAGCCGTCCGAGCGTGATCCGAGCTCGACGCTGTTGATCGCCCAGTTGCTGCTGGAGGCTGGTCTGCCTAAAGGCGTACTGAGCGTGGTGCATGGTGACAAGACCGCGGTGGRTGCATTGATCGAAGCGCCGGAAGTCAAAGCGCTGAGCTTCGTTGGTTCGACGCCGATTGCCGAATACATCTATTCCGAAGGCACCAAGCGCGGCAAACGCGTTCAGGCCCTGGGCGGTGCGAAGAACCATGCCGTGCTGATGCCGGATGCAGACCTGGACAACGCCGTCAGCGCACTGATGGGCGCGGCTTACGGTTCTTGCGGCGAGCGTTGCATGGCGATCTCCGTGGCCGTGTGTGTCGGTGACCAGGTCGCAGATGCTCTAGTGGCCAAACTGGTTCCGCAAATCCAGGCGCTGAAAATCGGTGCCGGCACTTCCTGCGGTCTGGACATGGGGCCTCTGGTGACTGGCCAGGCGCGCGACAAGGTCAGCGGTTATGTAGAAGACGGCGTAGCCGCCGGCGCGACGCTGGTAGTGGACGGCCGTGGCCTGACCGTGGCTGGCCACGAGGAAGGCTTCTTCCTGGGTGGCTGCCTGTTCGACAACGTCACGCCAGAAATGCGTATCTATAAAGAAGAGATCTTCGGGCCGGTGCTGTGCGTCGTTCGGGTCAACAGCCTGGAAGAAGCCATGCAACTGATCAACGATCACGAATATGGCAACGGCACCTGCATCTTCACCCGYGACGGCGAAGCGGCGCGGTTGTTCTGCGACGAGATCGAAGTCGGCATGGTCGGTGTCAACGTACCGCTGCCGGTGCCGGTGGCKTAYCACAGCTTTGGCGGCTGGAAGCGYTCGCTGTTYGGCGAYCTKCAYGCSTATGGYCCGGATGGYGTKCGTTTCTAYACSCGYCGCAAGGCCATCACCCAGCGCTGGCCGCAGCGTGCGAGCCATGAAGCTTCGCAGTTCGCCTTCCCTAGCTTGTAAGTAGAAGGGCGTAGAAGGCCGACCCTTGGGTCGGCCTTCGTGTTTTCGGGGGTTTTTAGCCTATATGACAGAATTGTGAAATTAAGTGTTGACGGCAGATTCTGGAAGCCTATAATTCGCCCCACTTCCGGCGCAGTCGAAACGGAAAACTCCTTGGTAAACAATGAGTTACGMAGTTTTCGGCAGCGGGTTGCTTCAGGTCATCGAAGCCRAAAGGGAGTTGAAAAAGAGGTGTTGACAGCAGCGTGTAACGCTGTAGAATTCGCCTCCCGCTGACGAGAGATCTKAGGCGCAAGTGGTTGAAGTTGAAAAGGAAACTTGGAAAACTTCAGAAAATAATCACTTGACAGCAAATGAGGCTGCTGTASAATGCGCGCCTCGGTTGAGACGAAAGMTCTTAACCAACCGCTCTTTAACAACTGAATCAAGCAATTCGTGTGGGTGCTTGTGGAGTCAGACTGCTAGTCAACAGATTATCAGCATCACAAGTTACTCCGCGAGAAATCAAAGATGTAACCAACGATTGCTGAGCCAAGTTTAGGGTTTTCTCAAAACCCAAAGATGTTTGAACTGAAGAGTTTGATCATGGCTCAGATTGAACGCTGGCGGCAGGCCTAACACATGCAAGTCGAGCGGATGACAGGAGCTTGCTCCTGAATTCAGCGGCGGACGGGTGAGTAATGCCTAGGAATCTGCCTGGT
>NZ_JBGCUL010000255.1:0-5621 GCF_054177685.1 Pseudomonas sp. P5_A2_2 | reverse complement strand
ATCCACAACAGCAGCATATTCATTCCTCCGTGAAACCATGGCGAACCAGCCCACAGAGCTTAGACGGCATCCGCGAAACAGGCTGGTTGGAGCGATGTGATTGGAATCGTGGGAAAAGCGTTCATTGAGCGAGCGGCAAAGCGCCCATGTTTGGCCGAAACGTCGTTATCTCTGTGCTCAAGCGCTCGCTAGACTCGGGGCTTCCCCAGGAGATTGTTCTCATGCACGAGTATCTGAGTCCCGGCCGCTTCATCGATAGTGACCACCCGTCCGTGGTGGAGTTCGCCGAAAAACACCGTGGCGCCAGTCGCGATCCGCTTGCGCAGGCGATCAGTCTCTATTACGCCGTGCGCGAAGCGGTGCGCTACAACCCATACACATTCAGTCGCGATCCGCAGACCCTGTGCGGCAGTTATGCATTGGCGACCGGGGAGAGTTACTGCGTGCCCAAAGCCACGTTGCTGGCAGGTGCGGCGCGGCATTGCGCGATTCCCGCGCGGATCGGCCTGGCGGATGTACGCAATCATTTGTCGACGCCACGGCTGCTTGAATTGCTCAAGAGCGACATGTTCGCCATGCACGGCTACACCGAGTTTTATTTGCAGGATCGCTGGGTCAAGGCGACCCCCGCGTTCAATCGCAAACTCTGCGACCTGTTCAATGTGGCGCCGCTGGAATTCGACGGGATAAACGACAGTGTTTTTCATCCCTTCAACCGCGATGGCGCGAAGCTGATGGAGTACCTCGTCGATCACGGCCAGTTCGCCGACGTACCTGAAGCGTTCTTTTTCGAACACCTGGAAAAATGCTATCCGCACCTGTTCGGTGAGCAACAGCAACCGCTGTTGGGTGACCTGCAGAGCGATTTGAGTCGCGCCTGATCCGGCGTATGCTGCCTGCCCACTTACCGAAAAAGAGGCGGTCATGCTGAAGATCTGGGGTCGGAAAAACTCGTCGAATGTCAGAAAACCGTTGTGGGCCGCCGAAGAACTGGGGCTGGCCTACGAGGCTATCGATGCCGGTGGCGCCTTTGGTGTCGTCGATACGCCCGAATACCGCGCCATGAATCCCAATGGTCGGGTTCCGGTGATCGAGGACGATGGCTTCGTGCTGTGGGAATCCAATGCCATCGTGCGTTATCTGATGGCCCGTCACGCCAACGGCACGGCCTGGTATCCGGCGGATCTGCAAGCCCGTGCCAGCGCCGACAAATGGATGGACTGGACCACCTCAAGCTTTGCCGGTCCGTTCCGTACCGTGTTCTGGGGCGTGCTGCGTACCCCGGCAGACCAGCAGGACTGGCCCGCCATCAAGGCGGCGATCAAAGAATGCGACACGCTACTGGCGGTGGCCGATCAGGCGTTGGCGAACAAGCCCTACCTGTCCGGGGACGAGATCGGCATGGGCGATATTCCCCTGGGCAGTTTCATTTATGCCTGGTTCGAGATGCCGATCGAGCGTGCGCCACAGCCGCATCTGCAGGCCTGGTACGCGCGGTTGAAGCAGCGTCCGGCGTATCAAAAGGCAGTCATGACCGCGTTGACTTAATACTCACTATCGACACGCTTGACTGTACTTGTGTGGCGGCGACAAGCACCATTGCGCTGATGCGACGTGGTTGCAATGCGCGCCGCCCGCCCTTACCTGACCCTTTCTTCCCTTCTTGGTGCGTAAATCAGATATGAGTTCCGCTCTGTCCATCCGGCAGCTAACCAAAACCTACGGCAACGGTTTCCAGGCCCTGAGTGGTATCGATCTGGATGTCGCCGAAGGTGACTTCTTCGCCTTGCTCGGCCCGAACGGCGCCGGCAAATCCACGACCATCGGCATTCTCTCGACCCTGGTGAACAAGACCAGCGGCACGGTGAATATCTTCGGTCACGACCTGGACAAGAACCCTGCGCAGCTCAAGCGCTGCATCGGCGTGGTGCCCCAGGAATTCAACTTCAACCAGTTCGAAAAGACCTTCGACATCGTCGTGACGCAGGCAGGCTACTACGGCATCCCGGCGAAAATCGCCAAGGAACGCGCCGAACAGTACCTGACCCAGCTCGGCCTGTGGGACAAGAAGGACGTGCCGTCGCGTTCACTGTCTGGCGGCATGAAGCGGCGCCTGATGATCGCCCGCGCGCTGGTTCATGAACCGCGCCTGCTGATCCTCGACGAACCGACTGCCGGGGTGGACATCGAACTGCGTCGCTCGATGTGGAGCTTTCTCACCGAGCTGAACCAGAAAGGCATCACCATCATCCTCACCACCCACTACCTGGAAGAGGCTGAGCAGTTGTGCCGCAACATCGGCATCATCGACCACGGCACCATCGTCGAGAACACCAGCATGAAGCAGTTGCTCAGCCAACTGCATGTCGAAACCTTCCTGCTGGATATGAAGAACACATTGCAAGTAGCGCCGCAGTTGCTCGGTTACCCGGCCAAGCTGATCGACAGCCACACCCTGGAAGTCCAGGTGGACAAGTCCATGGGCATCACCGCGCTGTTCACCCAGTTGGCGCAGCAGAACATCGAAGTGCTGAGCCTGCGCAACAAAACCAATCGCCTCGAGGAGTTGTTCGTGTCTCTGGTGGAGAAAAATCTGTCGAAGGTGGCGGTATGAGTTCCGAGCTGCGCCCCAACCTCGTTGCCCTCAATACCATCGTTTACCGTGAAGTCCGGCGTTTCACCCGGATCTGGCCGCAGACCCTGCTGCCGCCGGCCATCACCATGGTCCTGTACTTCGTGATCTTCGGTAATCTGATCGGTCGGCAAATCGGCGACATGGGTGGCTTCACTTACATGGAGTACATCGTGCCGGGGCTGATCATGATGTCGGTGATCACCAACTCCTACGGCAACGTGGTGTCGAGTTTCTTCGGCAGCAAGTTCCAGCGGTCCATTGAAGAACTGATGGTCTCGCCGCTATCGCCGCACACCATTCTGATCGGCTACACCCTGGGCGGCGTGCTGCGCGGCTTGATGGTGGGAATCATCGTGACCCTGCTGTCGCTGTTTTTCACCCACTTGCAGGTGCATCACCTGGGCGTGACCATTCTGGTGGTGGTGCTGACCGCGACGATCTTCTCGCTGCTGGGTTTCATCAACGCCGTGTTTGCGCGCAACTTCGATGACATTTCGATCATCCCGACTTTCGTGCTGACGCCACTGACCTACCTGGGCGGGGTCTTCTATTCGATCACCTTGCTGCCGCCGTTCTGGCAGACCGTGTCCCTGGCCAACCCGGTGCTGCACATGGTCAACGCATTCCGTTACGGCATTCTCGGCGTGTCGGATATCCGGATCAGTATTGCGATTACGTTCATGCTGGTGGCGACCGTGGTGCTTTACCTCGGTTGTGCGCGGTTGCTGGTGAGTGGGCGTGGGATGCGTACTTGAGGACGACCGAGTCGTCTGCATCGCGAGCAAGCTCGCTCCCACAGGGGATCTACTTTGTGACATGGATCGAGTGTGGGAGCGAGCTTGCTCGCGATGGCGTCAGCCCAGACACCGCATAAAAAACGGCCTCCCCAGTGGAGGCCGTTTTGCATTCTCACATCCGGCTCTTCTTGCGCCGCTTCCATTGCCGGGCCACCCACCAGCGCCAATACATCATTACCAAGACGTAGGCCAGTGCCCCGAGTACCAACCCGGTTACCACCGAACCCAGCAGAAACGGTTGCCACAAGGTCGAGATTTCGCCGCTGATCCATTCCCAGGTCAGCGAGTCCGGCAACTGCCGGGCGGGAACGTCCATCAGCCAGGCGCCGGCCTGGTAGGTGCAGAAGAACACGGCAGGCATGGTGATCGGGTTGGTCAGCCAGACCAGGCTCACGGCAATCGGCATGTTGCCGCGCACGATGATGGCAAGGATGGCCGCCAGCAGCATCTGCAGCGGGATCGGCAGGAACGCGGCGAACAGACCCACCGCCATGGCGCGGGCAACGGAGTGGCGATTGAGGTGCCACAGGTTCGGGTCATGCAACAGCGTGCCGAGAAAGCGTAAGGACTTGTGTTCCCTGATGCTCATCGGGTCTGGCATGTAACGTTTGAATAAGCGCCGGGGCATAAGGCTTCTCGGTCGGTCAGGGCGGCAAGTATGTCTGGATTCTACGAGCTGCCCATTCAGACTTTGTGACAATTATTGACGACGCCCATCCGATGGGCGGGCTAAGCCTTGGAGGGTACTCTCAAGGACGGGCTTATGCGCACAGGGATGATGGCGCTGGCGTTGGGTCTGCTGACCTTGCGCTTTTTACCGGCATTGCCGCCGGTCTGGTTGTGGCTGGCGATGCCGGTGGCGGGTTTGATGTTGCTGCCGTTCAGGACGTATCCGGTGGCGTTTTACCTGTTTGGTTTGAGCTGGGCCTGCGCGAATGCGCAGTGGGCGCTGGACGACCGGTTGCCGCCGGCCCTGGACGGCGAAACCCGCTGGATCGAAGGGCGGGTCACAGGCTTGCCTCGGCATGACGACGATGTCGTGCGTTTCGAATTGACCGACATCCAGTCCCGACGTACCCGGCTGCCGCAGCAAATGCGTCTGGCCTGGTATGGCGGGCCGCCGGTGARCAGTGGCGAACGCTGGCGCCTGGCAGTCAAGCTGAAGCGCCCGGTCGGGCTCCTCAATCCGCAGGCCTTCGACTATCAAGCCTGGTTGCTGGCACAACGCATCGGGGCGACCGGGACGGTCAAGGAGGGCGAACGCCTTGCACCAGCCCAATGGGCCTGGCGCGATGCAATCCGTCAGCGTTTGCTGGCGGTGGATGCCCAAGGGCGAAGCGGCGCGTTGACGGCATTGGTACTCGGGGACGGCGCCGGGCTGAGTCGCGAAGACTGGCAGGTATTACAGGACACCGGCACGGTGCATCTGTTGGTGATTTCCGGGCAGCACATCGGATTGCTGGCGGGCGTTGTGTATCTGCTGATCGCCGGCCTGGCCCGCTTTGGGTTATGGCCGAACCGTTTGCCATGGCTGCCCTGGGCGTGTGGCCTGGCATTCGCCGCTGCGCTCGGTTACGGGATGCTGGCCGGTTTCGGGGTGCCGGTGCGACGGGCCTGCGTAATGATTGGCCTGGTGTTGTTGTGGCGTCTACGGTTCCGTCATCTCGGTGCATGGTGGCCGCTGTTGCTGGCACTCAACGGCATTTTGCTGCTGGAGCCGCTGGCGAGTCTTCAGCCTGGTTTCTGGCTGTCCTTCGCAGCCGTGGCGGTCTTGATATTGACCTTCGGCGGCCGGTTGGGGCCATGGCGTTGGTGGCAAACCTGGACCCGCGCCCAGTGGCTGATTGCAATCGGGCTGTGCCCGTTGTTACTGGCATTGGGGTTGCCCATCAGTCTCAGCGGGCCGCTGGCCAATTTGTTCGCAGTGCCCTGGATCAGTCTGGTGGTACTGCCACCGGCGTTGCTCGGGACGCTGTTGCTGCCGGTACCTTACGTGGGGGAGAAATTGCTGTGGCTGGCGGGCGGCTTGATCGATTGGTGGTTCAGGGGATTGGGGCTCGTCTCCGGTCAGGTCCCCGCGTGGGTGCCCATGGCAGTTCCACTATGGGCCTGGGTCATCGGTGCCATTGGCGCCTTTTTGCTATTGCTGCCGCGAGGCGTACCGATGCGCCCGTTAGGCTGGCCCATGC
>NZ_JBGCUL010000254.1:0-5691 GCF_054177685.1 Pseudomonas sp. P5_A2_2 | reverse complement strand
GCGGCGGCATCAACTCGATCAACCCGATCGACGTGTCGGCATTCCGCCGTCCGGGTGCCGAGATCAAGGAAGGCCTGATCCCGGTCAATATGTTCTATGTGTCCCAGAGCCTGACCGAAAACCTCTCGGCCGAAGCGTTTTATCAACTTGAATGGGATCAGACCGTCGTCGACAACTGCGGCACGTTCTTCTCCCAGCCGGACATCGTTGCCGACGGCTGCGACAACAACCTGCGCGTGCTGAACAAGCGCTCGCAAATTCCGGCCGTTGCCTTGGGGCCTTTGGCTGCCAACGGCGTCGACGTCAACGAAGAGGGTGTTCTGGTGCGTCGTGGCCCCGATCGTGATGCCCGTGACAGCGGCCAGTGGGGCGCGTCCTTCAAGTACATGTTCGATCCGCTGGACACCGAGTTCGGCGCCTACTTCATGAACTACCACAGTCGTGCGCCGATCTTCAGCGCCACCGGTGCGCCGCAGTCGGTCTACAACACCGCAGCGTCGCTGAGCGGTGGACCATTTGCCCGGCTTGCGCCGTTGCTGGTGGCCGGTAATTCGCAATACTTCATCGAATACCCCGAGGACATTCGCCTGTATGGCTTGAGCTTCTCCACCACCCTGCCTACCGGTACGGCGTGGAGCGGTGAGATCAGCTACCGTCCGAAYGCACCGGTGCAGCTCAACTCCACCGACATCCTGTTCGCCGGTGTGCGTCCTTTGGGCGGCGCTCTGAGCAACGCTTCACTGCTCAACGGTGTGCCTGGCCAGGACTTGCACGGGTATAACCGCAAGGAAGTCACCCAATTCCAGACCACTCTGACGCACTTCTTCGATCAGGTCATGGGCGCCAGCCGTCTGACCCTGGTGGGCGAAGTGGGCGTGACCCACGTCGGCGGGCTGGAAAGCTCCTCCGATGTCCGTTATGGCCGTGACCCGGTCTACGGCCCTGGCGAGTTGCCAGCTACCGGCGGCCAGAACACCTGCGTGGCGCTCAACACCAGCACCATCAACGGGGCCGGCCCGGGTACGCCGACCAACAACCTCAGCCGCAACTGCACCAACGAAGGCTTCACCACCCCGACTTCGTGGGGCTACCGCGGTCGCGCCATCTGGGAATACAACGACGTGTTTGCCGGTGTGAACCTCAAACCGAACGTTGCCTGGTCCCATGACGTAAGCGGTTATTCCCCTGGCCCTGGCGGCAACTTCGAGGAAGGCCGCAAGGCGGTGAGCCTGGGTGTTGATGCCGAGTACCAGAACACCTACACCGCGAGCCTGGCTTACACCAACTTCTTCGACGGCAAGTACACCACAGTGGATGACCGCGACTTCGTTGCGCTCAGCCTCGGCGTGAACTTCTAAGCACAGTATTTTCAGGACGAACGCATAAATGAAAATAACAAAGAGTCTGTTCCACGCCGGTGTTCTGGGTCTTTCGCTGCTGGCGACCAGCGTCATCGCAGCGGTTCCCCAGGCCGAGGCCGACAAACTGGGCAAGAGCCTGACCCCTATGGGCGCCGAAATGGCGGGTAACGCCGACGGTTCGATCCCTGCCTGGAAACCGCTGCCGAAGAACGCCGGCACCGTCGACAGCAAAGGCTTCCTGTCCGATCCGTACCCGGGTGAAAAACCGCTGTTCACTATCACGGCGCAGAACGTCGACCAGTACAAGGCCAAGCTTGCCCCTGGCCAGTACGCGATGTTCAAGCGCTACCCGGAAACCTTCAAGATGCCGGTGTACCCGTCCCACCGCGGTGCCACCGTGCCGGATGACGTGTTCGCCGCCATCAAGCGCAACGCCACCAACACCAACCTGGTGTCCGGCGGTAACGGTCTGGAGAACTTCGAAACGGCCGTGCCGTTCCCGATTCCGAAAAGCGGCGTGGAAGTCATCTGGAACCACATCACCCGCTATCGTGGTGGCAGCGTGACCCGTCTGGTGACCCAGGCCACACCGCAACCGAATGGCTCGTATAGCATGGTGTATTTCCAGGACCAGTTCGTGTTCCGCGACAAAATGAAGGATTACGACCCGAAAAACCCGGGCAATATCCTGTTCTACTTCAAGCAGAAAGTGACCGCGCCGGCGCGTCTGGCCGGTGGCGTACTGCTGGTGCACGAAACCCTCGACCAGGTGAAGGAACCGCGTTCGGCGTGGGTCTACAACGCGGGTCAGCGTCGTGTGCGTCGTGCCCCGCAAGTGTCCTATGACGGTCCGGGTACGGCTGCCGATGGCCTGCGTACTTCCGATAACCTGGACATGTTCAACGGTGCACCGGATCGTTACGACTGGAAGCTCGAAGGCAAGAAAGAGATGTACATCGCCTCCGACAGCTACAAACTCGACTCGCCAACGCTCAAGTACGACGACATCATCAAGGCCGGTCACATCAACCAGGACCTGGCTCGTTACGAGTTGCGTCGTGTGTGGCATGTGGTTGCAACCCTGAAGGAAGGTCAGCGCCACATCTACGCCAAGCGTGATTTCTACATTGACGAAGACACCTGGCAAGCCGCGGTCATCGATCACTACGACGGTCGCGGTCAACTGTGGCGTGTCGCCGAGGCCCATGCCGAGAACTACTACGACAAGCAAGTTCCGTGGTATGCCCTCGAAGCCCTGTATGACCTGCAATCGGGTCGTTACCTGGCGCTGGGCATGAAGAACGAAGAGAAGTCAGCCTATGACTTCGGCTTCCAGGCAACCACCAGCGACTTCACCCCGGCCGCCTTGCGTCAGGATGGTGTTCGCTAAGGTGAACTGAGTAGAGGCCGCACCCTCTGAAAACGCCCCGACTGGTTCGGGGCGTTTTTTTGTTTGTAGACTTTTTGTAGCCATTTGTAGCAACTACCTTCATTCCCTATCCGTTTACGGCTAGTCTGCGGACATCTGCAACGCCGCCACCCGCAATTCAAACAAGAGCCGGCCATGACTGATTTGTCTACATCCCCAGGTTCTGCACACGTTGCTGTCGCGACACTCGACGGGCGCTTCTTCCGCCCGCCGTTGCCCGACGGCCATGTGCTGCGTCCACGTTTGTGCGAGCGCCTGAGTGCCGGGCTCGGCGGCAGGTTATTGCTGGTCAGCGCACCTGCAGGGTTCGGCAAGAGTTCGTTGGCGGTGGAGTTTTGCCAGGGGTTGCCGGCGCACTGGCAAAGTCTCTGGCTGGGCTTGAGCCCGCGAGACAGTGACCCGGGGCGTTTTCTCGAACGACTGCTGGAAGGTCTCCAGGACTATTTCCCGCACCTGGGCAGGCAATCGCTCGGGCTGTTGAAAATGCGCCAGCGCCATCAGCCGTTCGCGTTCGAAGAATGGCTGGACGGCCTGCTTGACGAACTGGCCGTGCACTTGTCTACAGCGACGCCACTACTGCTGGTGCTGGATGATTACCATCTGGCCCAGGGGCCGGTGCTGGACCGCTGCCTGCAGTTTTTCCTCAATCATCTTCCCGATGGCTTGCTGGTGATGGTCACCAGTCGCCAACGTCCCGACTGGCACCTGGCGCGGCTGCGGCTGTCACGGCAACTACTTGAGTTGCATGAACAGGATCTGCGCCTGACCCACGACGAAGCCTTGAGCCTGCTCGACCGGCACAGCAGCTCCTTGCGCGGTGAGGCACTGGAAAACCTGATCCAGCGCAGCGAAGGCTGGGTCGCGGGGTTGCGCTTCTGGCTGCTGGCCGCCTCGGAGGCAGGCACCGATGGCGCGCTGCCGCAATCGTTGCACGGCGGGGAAGGGCTGATCCGCGATTATCTGCTCGAAGAAGTCATCGATTGCCTGCCTGCCGAGGTCCAGTCGTTCCTCTACGACACGGCACCCCAGGAACGTTTTTGCAGCGAACTGTGCGACGCCGTTCGCGACGCCCATGACAGTGGGGAGATCCTGCGCTTCCTGCTTGCCCACCAGGTGTTCCTGGTGCCACTGGACGAGCATGGCCATTGGTATCGTTACCACCACCTGTTTTCCGATCTGTTGCGCACACGGCCTGCTTCCCAGTCGATGGTGCCGGCCGCCAGCCTGCACCTGCGTGCCTGCCGCTGGTTCAATGCCCAGGGCCTGCTCGATGAGGCCGTGGAGCAGGCCTTGCGTGCCGGTCACCTGGACGTCGCGGCGAACCTGGTGCAGAACCTCTCCGAAGAGCAACTGCTGGCCGAGCAGAATGTCGGCATGTTGCTGCGCTGGAAAATGGACTTGCCTGACAGTTTGCTGATCAGCACGCCGCGACTGATTGTGCTCTATAGCTGGGCGCTGGGGATGGCGTGCCAGCTGGATGCCGCCGAGGAACTGGCCAGCCATTTGAGTCGCTTCCTGCCCGCTCCGTCGGCCACCGCCCAGAAGTCCATGCTGGCTCAATGGTTGGCATTGAGTGGCATCATTGCCCGTGGGCGCGGCAACCGCGAACTGACGCTGCGGTACTGCCGCGAAGCGTTGGAAAGTCTTCCGTGCAAGCGTTACGGCCAGCGCCTGATGTGCCTCTCGACCCTGTCCAACCTGGCCATTGCCGACGGTGATTTGTGGCGGGCGCGGGGGCTGAACCGCGAATCGCTGGAACTGGCGCAACGGGTCGGCAACCCCTTGTTCGAAGCGCTGGCGCACTACGACCGAGCCCGTGTCCTGCAAGCGCGCGGGGAAATCTGTCGGGCGCTGGAAGAGGTCCGTCAGGGGATGCAACGCCTGCAGAGCTTGTCTGCGCAGCGGCTGTATGCAGTTCGAGCCCGGCTGACCTTGTATGAAGGCTTTCTGCTGGCCCTGCGCATGCAGCCGCAGGCGGCGCGGCTGCGATTGCAGACCGGTTTGAGCGAGGCGCGCGCCTGTCGTGACATCAGCGTACTGATCGGCCATTGTGTGATTGCCAGGCTGGAAGGCAGCAACGGCGAGTTCGCCAAAGCCTTTGCCGAACTGGCCGAAGCCGAACGGCTGATGCACATCTGGGACGTGCCACCGATCTACTACCTGGCCATGATCACCCTGGTCAAATGTGAACTCTGGCTGGCCCAGGGGCGCATCGATCTGGCCGAAGCCTGGCTGTCGCGCCTGGGACAGACCTATAACGGCGAAAACGGGGCGGCACCACCGGAATTCCATCCGCAATTGCCGCTGCATATCGAATTGCAACAAGCCTTGCTCGACGTCATCCAGGGCCAACCGATGCTGGCCGAAGGGCGTTTGAATGCACTGCTTGAACATGGCCAGCAAAGCGGTCGGCAGCTGCTCAGTGTCATGGCGTTGACCCAGAAAGTGGCGTTATTGCTGGGCAGCGGGCGGGAGCCGGAAGCCCGTAAGGCACTGGCTCAGGCGCTGGACGCCGCTGGTGGAGGCGTGTTGCAACCCTTTGAGGGCCTGCTGGCCGAGCACCCGGACTGGCTGCGTGGGCAGCTTCAAAACTTTCCGCCCACCCCTGTTTCCCTGAGCCTCAGTGAAAAACTGCCGGCATTGGCTGCCCGTCCCGGACTGGATTCCTGCGCGGCCGCGGAACAGCTCAGCACGCGGGAAATGGCGGTCCTGCGATTGATCGCCCAGGGCTGTTCGAACCAGGAAATCAGCGATCAGCTGTTTATCTCACTGCACACGGTCAAGACCCACGCCAGCCATATCAACAGCAAACTCGGGGTCGAGCGGCGTACGCAGGCCGTGGCGCGGGCCAAGGAGCTGGGGGTTTTGGGTTAAGGATTCTTCACGTTACCCATCGTGGCC
>NZ_JBGCUL010000253.1:0-5703 GCF_054177685.1 Pseudomonas sp. P5_A2_2 | reverse complement strand
GTCAGGGTGCCATCGAGGTCGAACAAAACGGTTTGGTAATGCATGTCGAATCCTGAATAAGAGGGCCGGGTCAAAGCTGGTCGTAACCTTCGGCCAGATGCAGGTCCTTGAGCTTCACGTAGTTCGCCGCGCTGTAGGTGAAAAAGGCGCGCTCCTTGTCGGTCAGCGGGCGGATCTGCTTCACCGGGCTGCCCACATACAGGAAGCCGCTTTGCAGATGCTTGCCCGGCGGCACCAGGCTGCCGGCACCAATGATCACATCATCGTCGACCAGCGCACCGTCCATGACGATGCTGCCCATGCCGATCAACACCCGGCTGCCCACCGAACAGCCATGCAACATGACTTTGTGGGCGATGGTCACGTCATCGCCGATCAGCAATGGAAAGCCATCCGGATTGAACGGCCCGGCGTGGGTGATGTGCAACACGCAGCCATCCTGCACGCTGGTGCGCGCACCGATGCGGATGCGGTGCATGTCGCCACGGATCACTGTCAGCGGCCAGACCGAGCTGTCTTCACCGATTTCAACATCGCCGATCACCACCGCCGAGCCGTCTACAAAAGCGCCTTTACCCAGCAGCGGCGTGTGGTTCTGATACTTGCGAAGGTTCACGATAGGGTTTCTCTCTGTTGCTGATAGCTGCGGTGAACGTCGATTGTAATTAAGATGGTTGCATGTTTCTCCAGCCAAGGTATCAACCGTGAGCGTGAACAACCCTCTTTTGCAGTCCTATGACCTGCCGCCGTTCTCCGCCATCCGCGCCGAACACGTACAACCGGCCATTGAACAGATCCTGGCTGACAACCGCGCTGCCATCGTCGAGATCCTCAAGACCCAGGTCAAACAGCCAACGTGGGCCGGTCTGGTACTGGCGATGGACGAGCTCAACGACCGCCTGGGCGCCGCCTGGAGCCCGGTCAGCCACCTCAACGCCGTGTGCAACAGCGCTGAACTGCGTGAAGCCTACGAGTCGTGCCTGCCGGCCTTGAGCGCCTACTCCACCGAACTGGGTCAGAACCGCGAACTGTTCCAGGCCTTCGAAGCCCTGGCCAGCAGCCCGGAAGCGGCCGGTTTCGACGTCGCGCAGAAAACTATCCTGGAGCACTCCCTGCGTGACTTCCGCCTGTCGGGTATCGACCTGCCGGAAGCCGAGCAGAAGCGTTACGCCGAAGTGCAGAGCAAGCTGTCCGAGCTGGGCAGCCGTTTCTCCAACCAGCTGCTCGACGCCACTCAGGCGTGGACCAAACACATCACCGATGAAGCCGCCCTCACCGGCCTGACGGATTCCGCCAAGGCACAAATGGCCGCCGCGGCCCAGGCGAAGGATCTGGATGGCTGGCTGATCACGCTGGAATTCCCGAGCTATTATGCGGTGATGACCTACGCCCAGGACCGCGCACTGCGTGAAGAAGTTTATGCGGCTTACTGCACCCGTGCGTCGGACCAGGGACCGAATGCCGGTCAGAACGACAACGGCCCGGTCATGGAAGAAATCCTCGACCTGCGTCAGGAACTGGCCAAGCTGTTGGGTTTCAGTAGTTTCTCCGAGCTGAGCCTGGCGACCAAAATGGCTGAATCCAGCGATCAGGTGCTGAGTTTCCTGCGTGATCTGGCCAAGCGCAGCAAGCCGTTCGCCGCCCAGGATCTGGAGCAGCTCAAGGCTTACGCCGCCGAACAAGGCTGCCCGGATCTGCAGAGTTGGGACAGCGGTTTCTACGGTGAAAAACTCCGTGAACAGCGTTACAGCGTGGCCCAGGAAGCCCTGCGCGCCTACTTCCCGATCGACAAGGTGTTGAGTGGTCTGTTTGCCATTGTTCAGCGACTGTACGGCATCGAAATCGCCGAGCTCAAAGGCTTCGACACCTGGCACCCGGATGTCCGCCTGTTCGAGATCAAGGAAAACGGCCAGCATGTCGGCCGCTTCTTCTTCGACCTGTATGCTCGTGCCAACAAGCGTGGCGGGGCCTGGATGGATGGCGCCCGGGACCGTCGTCGTACCGCTGGCGGCGTGCTACAAAGCCCGGTGGCGAACCTGGTGTGCAACTTCACCCCGGCCGACAGCGGCAAGCCTGCGCTGCTGACCCACGATGAAGTCACCACCCTGTTCCATGAATTCGGTCACGGCCTGCATCACTTGCTGACCCGCGTCGAGCATGCTGGGGTGTCCGGCATCAATGGCGTGGCCTGGGATGCCGTCGAACTACCAAGTCAGTTCATGGAAAACTGGTGCTGGGAGCCGGAAGGCCTGGCGCTGATTTCCGGTCATTATGAAACCGGCGAACCGCTGCCTCAGGACCTGCTCGGGAAAATGCTCGCGGCGAAAAACTTCCAGTCCGGCCTGATGATGGTCCGCCAACTGGAGTTCTCTCTGTTCGACTTCGAATTGCACGCGACCCACGGCGACGGCCGCAGCGTGCTGCAAGTGCTCGAAGGCGTGCGTGACGAGGTCTCGGTGATGCGCCCGCCGGCCTACAACCGCTTCCCCAACAGCTTTGCGCATATCTTCGCCGGTGGTTATGCCGCGGGTTATTACAGCTACAAATGGGCTGAAGTGCTGTCGGCCGATGCGTTCTCGAAGTTTGAAGAAGAAGGCGTGCTCAACGCCGACACCGGTCGCGCCTTCCGTGAAGCGATCCTGGCACGCGGCGGTTCCCAGGAGCCTATGGTGCTGTTCGTCGACTTCCGTGGCCGTGAGCCATCGATTGACGCACTCTTGCGCCATAGCGGCCTGAGTGAGGACGCAGCAGCATGAGCGAGGGACCTGTGATTACGAAAAAACGCTTTATCGCCGGGGCGGTCTGCCCGGCATGCAGCGAGCCGGACAAGTTGATGATGTGGAACGAAGACCAGGTCCCGCACCGTGAGTGCGTGGCCTGCGGTTACTCCGACACACTCAATGAGCAAGGGCTGTCGGTGCCCAAGGAGTTGGGTACGCGGGTTAATACCAGTGCACTCAAACCAGCCGACACCAAGGTTCAGGCGGTTCAGTTCTTCCCGAACCCGAAACTGAAGAAAAAGCCGGACGAACAACACTGAGTGAAAAAAAGCCCCCGTTGCGCAATGCCGCGGGGGCTTTTTTTATTCGATATGAGCGGACTTGAACCAGCTCTTCATCGAGCACGCGGCGAACGGGCTGGTGCTGCAATCGCCATTGGCCAGCGCCGTGCGCAGTTTGTCCACGTCGGCCTGCATCATGTAGCGAATACCGTCCTTGAAATGGGTGCTGTCGCCAAAGCCACCCTGGGTCATTTCGTTCAGTGCCTCTTCCTTGCTCCAGCCCTGGATGACAACCCGGTACATGGCCGCCATCAGGCCGGTACGGTCGGAACCGTGTTTGCAGTGCATCAGCACCGGGCCTTTGGCTTCGGCCGACTTGATGGCGCGCAAGGCCTTGAGCACATCGGCGTCATCCACGTGGTTGGTGCGATAAGGCAGCTGTACTTGCGTGATGCCTGGCGTTGACAACCAACTGGAGTCCGCTTCAGGCAGGAAGTTGATCACCGTGCCCACCTTCAGCTTCTCCAGCAGCGGCACCGCGCCCTTGTCCGGCAAGGCGCTGCGAAAGAGCGTCGGCGACATCTGGAAGAGGTTGTATTGCTTCTCGACCGGTTGGGCCCAGTCCGCCGGACGCTGCGTCGCGCTGTCGTCAGCAAGTGCCAGTGTCAGGTTAGCGAGTGCAACCAACGACAGGCATATTGCAGATAAAATTCGTGATAGAGGCATGCTTGAGCGACCGTTCAGAAAGGGACGGGAAGATGCTGACAAGGGTCTGCCATGCACGGTCAAAGGTCTGTGAGCTGTTCGTCAAAGAATCGTGAAGCAGATAGCTTGGTGGTTGTTTTCACTAAACATGATGGATTCGTAAAATATCGATGAACTAATACTTGCAGTAAAAGTACTCCGGTCGAATGCTAAGTTCGACCAGGGCTAATTAGCTGTGTCTGAATTTTCTATAAATACTGATCAAGGCCTGGCAATACTGACATAGGCTTTAGCCAGGGCCAGAAGTTTAGCCTTGTCATCGGCGTCAATATCGCCGTCACCATCGATATCCTTGTTGATATTACCGAGGCTGAACGATTGGCCACCGTCATGGGACGATGCAATGAGGATGGTAGAGTCCAGTAAAGCTGTGGTCCCCAGGTTATTTTCAGCGTCCCAATCTTCTTCTTTCAATGCGAACTGCATTGAGACAAGCACTTCGTTTGGGTCGACTATTGTTGGGCCAAGCTTTTGCAGAAAAATACCGCGACGATTGAAAAATGACATCATTAAGTCCTTTTTAAAAAATATCCATGTTTACGTTTGTTGCGGAAAAGACAATAGCGATATTTCTTATGAGATGACCAGCCACAATATGTATCTCTTAGTTGCCGTTCAACAACTTTGCGATATATGAGCGCTGAGAAAATGCCGAACGGCACTGGTCGGCTGATCGTTGTCGATATACTGTATGTGCATACAGCAGTCAGGATTCTCCCCCATGCACACGCCATTGCCCCCACGTGGCCGCGGCACCGCGACCAATCCGCACAACCGCTTCGCCCCGAACCGTTCGGTGGCTGAAGACGATGGTTGGTACCAGGAAGTGCCGATCACCCAAGGCACAGAGGTGCAGATCGAAAAGGCGAAAACCATCATTACCCGCAACACGTCGCCGGACTTGCCCTTCGATCGCTCGATCAATCCCTATCGCGGCTGCGAGCACGGTTGCATTTATTGCTATGCGCGCCCCAGTCACGCCTATTGGGACATGTCGCCGGGGCTGGATTTCGAGACAAAGCTGATCGCCAAGACCAACGCCGTGGATGTGCTGGAGGAGCAGTTGTCCAAACGTGGCTATCAATGTGCACCAATCAACCTCGGTTCCAACACCGACCCGTATCAACCGATCGAGCGTGAATACAAGATCACCCGGCAAACCCTCGAAGTGTTGCTGCGCTATCGGCATCCGGTGACCATCGTCACCAAGGGATCGCTGATTCTTCGCGACCTGGACCTGTTGACCGAGCTTGCCGGCCAAAGACTGGTTGCGGTAATGATCAGCCTGACCACCCTGGA
This sequence comes from Pseudomonas sp. P5_A2_2, assembly GCF_054177685.1. Classification (NCBI taxonomy): domain Bacteria; kingdom Pseudomonadati; phylum Pseudomonadota; class Gammaproteobacteria; order Pseudomonadales; family Pseudomonadaceae; genus Pseudomonas; species Pseudomonas sp. P5_A2_2. The sequence goes on along the minus strand of NZ_JBGCUL010000253.1, from coordinate 638 downwards.
CGACGAACTCAAACGCATCCTCGAACCGCGCGCCGCGGCGCCCAAGGCCCGGTTGCGGGCGATCAGGGTCATGCGCGATGCAGGCATCCCGGTGGGCGTGCTGTGTTCACCGATGATTCCGATGATCAACGACAGCGAACTCGAAAGTCTGCTCGCCGAGGCCCACGGTGCCGGGGCACAGAGCGCCGCCTACATGATGCTGCGCTTACCGCTGGAAGTGGCGCCCCTGTTCGAGGAATGGCTGGCGGCCCACTACCCTCAACGGGCAGCGCATGTCCTGAGCCTGATTCGCCAGAGCCGTGGTGGCGAACTGTATGACAGCCGCTYTGGTGCGCGGATGCGCGGTGAAGGCCCGTTTGCGGACCTGCTGGCGCAGCGCTTTGCCAAAGCGATCAAACGGCTGGGACTCAATCACCGGGAGGGGTTCAATCTGGACTGCGAAGCCTTTTGTCCGCCGGGTCGCCAAATGTCGTTGATTTGAGGACAATTGGCCTATGGTTGAGTACTGAAGAGCACGCTTACGTATTAGTCTGGTCACGTTTTATGTGACCTGGAACACGCGTCCTAGAGCGTTTTATTCAGTTTCAATTAAGATTCGGCCGCTACCTTGTTCATCGAGTGACCGATGGGTCGAGATG
>NZ_JBGCUL010000252.1:0-5753 GCF_054177685.1 Pseudomonas sp. P5_A2_2 | reverse complement strand
CTTCAGGGGGGGCCGCCGGGGGCCGCGGCAGCTCGTATGGACAATCGCTGGCCGATGACTCACAACCGGCGCAAAGCGTTTCAAATCTGTATGACGAGGCCAGCGGGTTCTTCGGTGGCGGCAAGTTCAGCTTCGAAACCGGAATTACCTACTCCCGATACGATACCCGCCAACTGATCCTCAACGGCTTTCTCGCCCTGGACTCGATCTTTCTGGGCGCCATCAACCTGGACCGGATCAAGGCCGACACCTGGACGCTTGACCTCACCGGCCGCTACAACTTCAACAATCGCTGGCAGTTCGACCTGAACGTGCCGGTGGTCTACCGTGAATCCACCTACCAGTCCGGTGGCGGCAATAACGGCACCGCCAACGTCACGACTGAAGATACCGTCAAGGAAGACCCGACCATAGGTGACGTCAACTTCGGTATCGCCTACAAATTCCTCGACGAGTCGGTCAACACCCCGGATGCCGTGGTGACCTTGCGCGTCAAGGCGCCGACCGGCAAAGATCCGTTCGGCATCAAGCTGATTCGGGTGGACGATAACTCCAACCTGGCCGTGCCTGAGTCCTTGCCTACCGGTAATGGTGTCTGGTCGATTACGCCGGGGATCTCTCTGGTCAAGACGTTCGATCCGGCGGTGCTGTTCGGCAGCCTGTCCTACACGCACAATCTGGAGGAGTCTTTCGACGACATCAGTTCCAACCCGGCGGTCAAGACACCGGGCAAAGTACGCATTGGCGACAGCTTCCAGATTGGCACCGGTATTGCGTTCGCCTTGAACGAAAAGATGAGTATGTCGTTTTCAGTCTCGGACCTGGTGCAACGCAAAAGCAAGCTCAAGGAAGATGGCGGGGATTGGCAATCGGTGGTCTCCAGCGATGCCAACGCCGGTTACTTCAACATCGGCATGACCATTGCGGCCACCGACAACCTGACTATCGTACCCAACCTGTCCATCGGCATGACGGACGATGCCCCGGACTTTCAGTTCAGCCTGAAACTTCCTTACTACTTCTGACCCGAACAAAAAACCTGCAGCAATTTCAATCGCAGCGTTTTTTTGTTCAAAGCTGCGGTTCAGCGAATCTGGTGCTTGTGCAACAACCGGTAGAAGGTCGGTCGCGACACACCCAATACTTTGGCGGCGACACTCAGGTTATCGCTGTGGCGGCTCAATACGTCACACAATGCCTGGCGTTCGGCCCGGCTCTTGTATTCTTCGAGGGTACCCATCGGCGCGACGATTGTATGCGGACTGATCAACCCCAGATCACGGGCCTCGATCTGCCGGCCTTCGGCCAACACCAGCCCGCGACGAACGCGGTTGGCCAGTTCGCGAACATTGCCTGGCCAGTCGTGTTTGCCCATGGCAATCAATGCGTCTTCGCTGAAGCTGCGTGGGCGGCGCCCGGTTTCATGGCTGTAGAAATGGGAGAAGTGGTTGGCAAGCGTCGCCAGGTCGCCATGGCGCTCGCGCAGTGGAACGGTCGCCACTTGCAGTACGTTCAAGCGGTAATACAAGTCTTCACGAAAGCGTTTCTTCGCGATGGCGGCTTCAAGGTCGACGTTCGTCGCCGCCAGAACCCGCACATCCACCGCAATCGGCTGACTGCCGCCCACTCGCTCGATGTGTTTTTCCTGGAGGAACCGCAACAGGTTGGCCTGCAACTCCAGTGGCAGGTCACCGATCTCATCGAGAAACAGAGTGCCCCCGTTGGCGGCTTCTATCCGTCCGACCTTGCGTTGGTGCGCGCCGGTAAATGCGCCTTTCTCATGGCCAAACAGCTCGGACTGGATCAAGTGTTCGGGAATCGCACCACAATTGATCGCGATAAAGGGTTTGCTGTGACGCTGGGACAGACGATGCAGGGTGCGTGCGACCAGTTCCTTGCCAGTGCCGCTTTCACCCCGAATCAACACCGGAGATTCGGTCGGAGCCAGTTTGCTCAACAGCTTTCGCAGTTCACGGACAGGTTTGCTGTCACCCAGCAATTCGTGCTCGGGCTGGTCAACATGGACCGTGCCCTGCCCGCGCAACCGCGCCATGCCAAACGCCCGGCCCAGCGTGACCTGAACCCTGGACACATCGAATGGCAAGGTATGAAAGTCAAAAAACCACTCACAGACGAAGTCACCGACATTTTGCAGGCGCAGCACTTCCTGATTGAGTACGGCTATCCATTCGGTGCCACTGCGGCTGATCAATTCCTTGACGGCTTCCGGGTGCTCAAGGTGAGAGGGCTGCAAGCGCAACAAGCCCACGTCACAGGTTCGGTCAGTGGCGTTCGCCAGCGTGCAGCTATCAACGTCCCAACCGATAGCGCGCAATCCAGGGAGCAGACGATAGCAATCGTCACAGGGGTCCACCACTAACAAACGTCGTAAAGCAGGCGCATCGCTCATGACTGTTCCTTGGCGCCAAATTTAAGAAATTTTATTAAAAACAGTCATTTGGCAGACCTGACTGTAACATTAGCAAGAATTTGACAGGGCCTTGTACTGTTTGACTATAGCGACGCTGTAAAACCAGTTATAAGTTGTGATTATGTTAGTTACCTAACGACTCTTTCCTTTCATTGCGCTTTCAATGCCAGCCTCATTCTTGAGCCTGTGAAATAAAGTGGAAATTAATTTTGATTGTGTGTGACCCAAGCCCCGGTTGCGGGCATCAGTACAAGTAACCAGCCGAACGGTAAGCCCAACCGACGGCACATCACTTGATTGGGCATACAGAGAGAAGACCCTATGAACGCCCCGCTCCGTATCAACGAAGCACTGCTGATTGCCGACCGCGCATTCAAACCATTCAAATGCGTSGCCTGGGCCSCRCAAGACGGTAATGGCGAACTSAGCCTGACCGTYATCGACCGCACCAGCACCAGCATTGGCCGCAAGCAGATCCCAAGCAGTGCCTACTCCGACCCTGAACAGCTTGAACGTCTGCTGGAACAGGCCCGCGCCGAATTGAGCGAGGAAGGTTACACACTGCAGTCGTGGTCGATGCCGCACTAATCGTTTTGCGGATTAYTCCGGGGTAGTCCGCACCCTCCCCCCTTGTCATTAGTCGGGTTGATCGTTTTCACCGATCCGCACTCATTTCCCGCACAAATTAGAACTATTGCGCACCCGGTACTTTGCAGGCTTGCCATTGGTTCGAAAAGACACTGTTGTGGCACACAACGACTCTCCGTCTGTGAGTTCTCACCGTTGCGCATCTCATCATTCAGGGATTGAATATTCTCCCTACATAGTCGCCGCCCAAACTTCTGGATCAGGACGACTCGCAAGGAGATGCGGTGCATGTCACGCCAGTCCGCTTTTGCCTTCTCCGCCACCCGGAACCCCCCCGGGACCCTCGATACGACGTTTGCCGCCAACGGCAAAACCCAGGTGTATTTCGTCGACAGCCTTTCCAGCCTCGCCAATGACATTGCGATCGATGCGCAGGGCCGCTTGCTGGTAGCCGCAAAAGTCGCCATGGCCGATGGCAGCCGCTTTGGTCTGGCCCGCTTGCTGGAGGATGGTTGCGCAGACCTCGCGTTCGGCAAGCAAGGTAGTGTCATCGGCCAATTCGAACCGGGATTCGAAGCCATGGGCGCCAAGGTTCTGGTCATGCCCGACGGCAATATCCTGTTGGCCGGGCTGCACTACGAAAACGCGCACCGCACGCTCCCGGCCCTCGCCTTGCTGGATCACCAGGGTCGCCTGGTTCAGAGCTTTGGCGATAATGGCCGCCGCGTCGTGCGACTGCCTGGCGGTCTGTCCCTGGGCATCCGCGATGCCTGGCTGCCACCCGGCGTGCCGGGCGCGGAAGCCTGCGATATCGCCATACAGCAAGACGGCCGGATCCTGATCCTGGCCAACCATCACTACGAACTGGCCGATCACGTCGGCCTGTTGATACGGCTGGATGCCGAAGGCTCGCTGGACTGTTCGTTCAACGGTAGCGGCTTCGTGGTGGTCAGGCACCTGCTGATGAATACCTGGCTCAGCAGCCTGACGGTACAACGTGATGGCCGAATTCTGGTCGGTGGATCGATCAACTTTCCTGAAGAAGGCTTGCTGGCGCGCTATCACGCGGACGGCCGCCTCGATGACCGTTTTGCCGTAGATGGATTCATGGCCTTCAAGGCGCAAGGGCATGGCGCCCGGGTCAGTCAGGTGGTCCAGCAAAACGACGGCGACATCCTGTGTTTTGGCAGCAGCTGCGAGCCGATGCACTGCCTGACATTTAAAATGCGCAGCAATGGCCGACCCGACAATCATTGTAACCGCGGACAACCACAGCGGCTGCAAATCGGTCACAGCGGATGCCAGTGGATCGCCGCGCAGTTACAGCCCGATGGCGGTGTGCTGACAGCGGGTGCAACCATCGGCGGCGTTGAAGCAGACTTCATACTCGGGCGATACCTGCCCAACGGCCATCCCGATCGCCGCTTTGGCAAAGGCTGCGGCTGTACGCGTACTCGCCTGGGCCCCAGCCCGGATACCGCCACCTGTGTCACGGTGCAGGCCGATGGAAACATCGTGGCTGGCGGCTATTCGCTGCAGGGTAGTTACAAGGCAGTCGTCGCGCGCTTTCTGGGCTAAACCGATGGGTTTTTCCTGTGCTTGATCTTCTCGCCCGCTTACGGCAACTTGCGCGCTTCTTAAAACAAGGAGCAGCCGATGTCCGGTTCAATGGCCCAGGCGTTCGCGCACAACTTTCTCGGGAACTCGCCCCGTTGGTATAAGGCCTGCATCGTCGGCTTTCTGATTCTCAATGCCCTGGTGCTGTGGACCGCAGGCCCGGTGGCGGCCGGCTGGCTGCTGGTGCTTGAGTTCATCTTTACCCTGGCCATGGCGCTCAAGTGTTATCCGCTGATGCCCGGCGGCCTGTTATTGATTGAAGCCCTGTTGCTGAAGATGACCACGCCACAGGCGCTGTACGACGAGTTGCTGCACAATTTCCCGGTGATCCTGCTGCTGATGTTCATGGTGGCCGGTATCTATTTCATGAAGGACTTGTTGCTGTACCTGTTCTCGCGCCTGCTGTTGGGGGTTCGTTCCAAGGCCCTGCTGGCCCTGATGTTCTGCTTTCTGTCGGCGTTTCTGTCGGCGTTCCTCGATGCCTTGACCGTGACTGCCGTGATCATCAGTGCCGCCGTAGGCTTTTACTCGGTGTATCACCGCGTCGCCTCTGGTAACGATCCGCGTCTGGACAGCGAGTTCAGCGACGACAAACATCTGCCCACCCTCCATCAGGGTGATCTCGAACAGTTCCGCGCCTTTCTGCGCAGCTTGCTGATGCACGGTGCCGTGGGTACCGCATTGGGCGGAGTCTGCACGCTGGTCGGTGAACCGCAGAACCTGCTGATCGGCCATGAAATGGGCTGGCACTTCTCCGACTTCTTTACCCGGGTTGCGCCGGTATCCCTACCGGTACTGGTTGCCGGGCTGATCACGTGCGTGCTGCTGGAAAAGCTGCGCTGGTTCGGATACGGCACGCTGCTGCCGGATAACGTCCGCGCGGTACTGGCCAACTACGCCGCCGAAGACAATGCCGAGCGCACCGCGCGTCAAAGTGCAGCGCTGCTGGTGCAAGGCTTTGCCGCATTGATTCTGATTGCCGGGCTGGCGTTCCACATTGCCGAAGTGGGTTTGATCGGTTTGATGGTGATCGTGCTGATCACCGCCTTTACCGGCATCACCGACGAACACCGTCTCGGCACCGCGTTCAAGGACGCCATGCCGTTCACCTCATTGC
>NZ_JBGCUL010000251.1:0-5806 GCF_054177685.1 Pseudomonas sp. P5_A2_2 | reverse complement strand
CGGGGGCATTGCCCTCCGGTCGGCTTCGCTTCGACCTACATGCAATGAGTTCGACTGCGTCGAACGGCGCTGCGCGCCAATCCCCGGATAAACACCTCCGCTCAGCCTGCCGAGGGGGCGGGTGGATCAAGATCAAAAGCTGCAGGCGAGCTAACGCTCGGCCTGATGAGTGGTGAAGAGCGTCTGCGCACGCCGATCTGCCTTTGCTTTTCTGTGGGAGTGAGCCTGCTCGCGAAGGCGGCCTGACAGCCGACCCAGACCTTGCAGATGTACTGAGTACCTGTGGGAGCGAGCTTGCTCGCGATGGCGACCTGCCAGTCGACCAGGTACCTCACAGACAAACGAGCCCGGCAAACAGGCCGGCAAACAGGCCGGCCGGTAGGCCGCCTCGGGCGCTGTTGCGGTGTACGCCCCCTCGTGAGGCCGAGTGGAGGTTCTGCGCAGTGGGCAACCCGGCATGGATGCCGGGTTAGCCGCSCMCGGCCATGGATGGCCGATSGCGGCGGGCCCACGGAGCAGGACCGGAGCGAGGGCATGCCGAGCCAMRGCGAGGCACCGAAYGWMAGGGGCAAGAGCSYTTGGTTACTTKGSGCTTTTCMAAGTGACCCGCYGTAAGRGCGGAACCSYMAGWGGCCGTTACCGCAGAAACGGATATGTACACCCTCAAAAATCCATGCCGCCTGCCACGCCGCCATCGCAAGCTCGCTCCCACAGGTAACCGCATCCGCAGAAACGGATATGTACATCCGTAAAAAACACGTCACCCAACACACAGCCATCGCGAGCAGGCTCACTCCCACACGGGATCGAGGAAAATCGCAAAATCGCCTTACAGTGCCTGCAATCGGGCCATCTCCCCGAAATAACGGACAGCGGTGTACAATCGCGTTCTTATACTCTCAGTTGATCATGCGAAGGATTTTCCGGATGTTGTCGCGCTTTCCTGCCGTCACCCGCTGCCTGTCACTTGCCGCCCTTTTGGTGGCCGGTCCCGTTGCAGCATTGGAGTTTCCCCTGCCACCGCCCGGTGAGGACATCATCGGCCAGGTGCAGGTGATCAAGGCCAAGTACGAAGATACCTTCGCCGACCTTGGTACCGCCTACGATCTGGGCTACACGGAAATGGTCGCGGCCAACCCGGGTGTCGATGCATGGTTGCCAGGCGCCGGCACGGAAATCATTCTGCCGACCCGCTTCATCCTGCCACCAGGCCCGCGTGAAGGCATCGTGATCAACCTGGCCGAGTACCGCCTCTACTACTACCCGAAAGGCAAGAACGTGGTGTACACGTTCCCGCTGGGTATCGGTCGTGAAGGCTGGGGCTCGCCGATTGCCCACACCAGCATCACCGCCAAGACGCCGAACCCGACCTGGACGCCGCCGGCTTCGATCAAGGCCGAGCACGCAGCAGACGGTGATCCGCTGCCCAACGTCGTGCCGGCCGGCCCTGACAACCCGCTGGGGCCGTTCAAGTTCACCCTGGGCACACCGGGCTACCTGATCCACGGTTCGAACAAGAAGTTCGGTATCGGCATGCGCACCAGCCACGGTTGCTTCCGCATGTTCAACAACAACGTGCTGGAAATGGCGGGCATGGTGCCGGTCGGTACGTCGGTGCGGATCATCAACGAYCCGTACAAGTTYGGTWTSAGYGGCGGSAARGTCTAYCTGGARGCKCATACGCCGYTGKAYGACAARGGCAAYCCKTCGGTGGTCGACAAGCACACCGCRGTSATCAAYGCSWTGCTCAAGCGTGARGACATSACTAACAACCTGCGCATGAACTGGGATGTGGTGCGTGATGTGGTTGCCGCTGAAGACGGCCTGCCGGTGGAGATTGCTGTGCCGGGCAACAACGCCGCACCGATGGTGTCGAGCACTCCGGTCGACCCGATGCAGTAAGCTTGTAAAGAGCCCGTCGGCGCGGACCGCGTCGACGGGTTTTTTATTGCCTGGAGAAACGCCGGGCAATAAAAAAGCCGACCCAAAAAATGGATCGGCTTGATAACAATCCCGAAGGACTATTACTTGCGGCTAGCTTTGTCCAGCATGCGCAGAGCACGCTCGTTAGCTTCGTCAGCAGTCTGTTGTGCTTTTTGAGCAGCAGCCAGAGCTTCATCAGCTTTACGGTAAGCTTCGTCTGCACGAGCCTGGGAGCGAGCAGCTGCGTCTTCAGTAGCGGTCAGACGTGCTTCGGTTTCTTTCGATGCGCTGCTGCAACCGGTAGCCAGAACTGCGGCCAGGGCCAGAGCAGAGAATTTCAGAACGTTGTTCATCGTGTTCCCCTTCAAGGACTTTCTATTAAGTAGCTATCTCCTCCGATTGAGGAAATAGCCGGCGTACATACTACCTATTACTTGTAGTAAGTAAAACTGACGTGACGCAAGAAGCAAAAAAAATTGTAGGCGTTGATTCTTTTTCGAGCAACTTTTAACTGAACTGATTAAAAAACATCCAGCTGCAAGGCCCGTGGCTGAGCCAGCTGGCGAGTAAAAGTTCCTTCGGCACACCGCTCTTTTTCCAGTCTGGCTAGAGCCCGTCTACATGGGTTCGTCTACACTTTTGTTCGGCTTTTGCGTAGCGCCTCGCAATATCTTTCTCGATGTTCAGGTGACTTTAACAATGGGCGCTCGTCTTAAGTCTCAACATCCGGCAATGTTCAGGCTATCGACCCGGAGTGATCTTCGGTCGAGCCATTCCTGCGTGATCCGGAGCAGCACCTGCCAACCTGCATGATGACGAGCGCACCTTGAGCATTTCTGTCAATGGTGCCTACTATTTGTACGTGCTCGGTAGCGCGAGATCGGTGCAGCTCTTCTCGGTGTCCATTMAGGCACGGAGTGGCGTAGATGTTCCTTCGTCGGAAAAACATCGGTAAGGTAGGGGTCAAAATTCCAGACCCGCGAGGAGTAGTGATGAGCGAGGCGTTGTCCATCCACCATGACCAGGCTGGTCATCAGTTCGAGACCATTGTGGACGGTCATCGTGCCTATCTGACCTATATGGATCTGGGGAAGCAGACCCTGGATATTTATCGCACCTTCGTGCCCAACGCGTTGCGTGGTCGCGGTATTGCTGCAGCCTTGACCGAGAAGGCGCTGGAGTACGCGGACGAAATGGGCTACACCGTCATTCCATCGTGCTCCTACGTCGAGCGCTACATGGAGCGTCACCAGCGGCATGCGGCCAAGCTGAGTCAGTGACCTTCAATAAAACGAATGCATAAAAAAACGCCGGGTTTAGTCCGGCGTTTTTGTGTGTTCGCTAAAAGCGATCAGCTGCGATCGCGTTTAGGCAGCACATCCCTGAGCTTGGCATGCATGCTGCGCAAGGTGTTTTCGGTCGCGGTCCAGTCGATGCAGGCGTCGGTGATCGACACGCCGTATTGCAGGTCGGCGAGGTCTTTCGGGATCGCCTGGGCGCCCCAGTTCAGGTGGCTTTCAACCATCAGGCCGATGATCGACTTGTTGCCTTCGAGGATCTGGTTGGCGACGTTCTCCATCACCAGTGGTTGCAGGGCCGGATCCTTGTTGGAGTTGGCGTGGCTGCAATCGACCATGATGTTCGGCTTGATCTTCGCCTTGTTCAACGCCTGTTCGCAGAGCGCAACGCTGACCGAATCGTAGTTCGGCTTGCCGTTGCCGCCGCGCAACACCACGTGACCGTAGGCATTGCCCTTGGTGGTCACGATCGACACGCCACCTTCCTGGTTGATGCCCAGGAAACGGTGTGGGCTGGAAACCGACTGCAGGGCGTTGATCGCCACGGTCAGGCCGCCATCGGTGCCGTTCTTGAAGCCGACGGCCGAGGACAGGCCGGAGGCCATTTCACGGTGAGTCTGGGATTCGGTGGTGCGCGCGCCGATGGCCGACCAGCTGATCAGGTCCTGCAAGTATTGCGGGGAGATCGGGTCGAGGGCTTCGGTGGCGGTCGGCAGGCCTTTTTCGGCCAGGTCCAGCAGCAACTGGCGACCGATGTGCAAGCCGTCCTGGATCTTGAACGAGTCGTCCAGATACGGGTCGTTGATCAAGCCTTTCCAGCCGACGGTGGTACGTGGCTTCTCGAAATAAACGCGCATGACCAGATACAGGGTATCGGACACTTCGGCAGCGAGAACCTTCAGGCGCTCGGCATACTCATGGGCGGCCTTGATGTCGTGGATCGAGCAAGGCCCGATGACGACGAACAGGCGGTGGTCGGTGCCATCCAGAATGTTGCGAATGACTTCGCGGCCCTTGGTGACGGTGCGCAGTGCGGCGTCGCTCAGGGGAATATCGCGCTTGAGCTGATCGGGAGTGATCAGAGTCTCGTTGGAGGCGACGTTTAGGTCGTTGATCGGTAAATCAGCCATCGTTTACTCGTCAGGTCACGGGTGCCGGCCGCCAGCGAACCCGCGCGGCGGAGCACAGCAAATTAAGCGCGTCGGGGAGCCGAACCTTAGCGCGTTACACCGTGGCTCGACAATGGGCAGACGCCGGTTTGGTGGGCTTTCGCAGTCAGTTTCCCTGCCATGAGGGGCAAACCGATCAAGAACACCCCTATTCCAGCACCGGCTGCGCAAAAGCCTTGCGCACCGAATCGTGAGAGAACTCGTCGGCGTGCTCCTGTACCCATTCAAGGGCCCGAGCCTGGATATTCTGCAAGTCGTCGTGGGCGTCATGCAGGCGGCAGTAACGTTCGATCTGGCACACCTGCTCGCCCATTCGGGCGCTGAATAGCGTTTGTTCGTCGACGAAGACGATGCCTACCAGATAACCGCGCTTGCGCCGCAGGCACCAGGCGACATAGCCCAGGTAGCGCATGTCCGGGTTCACGGTCGGCATGCGTACCTCCAGCGCGGTGCCGTAGCGCCACGCGCGGTGATAATTGCAAGCCATGCCCCCGAGGCTGATAGTGTGCAGCTGTCGTCGCGAAATACATTCAGGTTTCAGCAACGTTAATTCGACGGGCACATCGTCAGGGTGAGGAATAAATCGTCCCATGAACACAGACTCCATGTGTCGGCCATCTGACATTGTTACACCCAGTATAGTGGTCGAATTGGAACTGACCGATTTCGACGCCGACCAACGGCTGCTGGCGATGAGCGGCGTATCACTGGTTATTTTCACCAGTGTCGGCTGCGCCGGTTGCCGTTTTGCCCGCGAGCAATTGCCGACACTCGATCTGGCAGTCGATCGACTGTGCTGGATCGATGCCGGCAATAACGGCGGGGTGGTCGAGCGTTATCAGGTCTTTCACTTGCCGGCGCTGTTTGTCGTTCGCGACGGCGAATTCTTCGGAGCACTGAAATCCCGCCTGACCGACACCGAGCTCAATCGGGCGGTGCGCCAGGCGCTGAGTCGAACAGCAGAGGAGTTGCCATGATGGGGACAGTTGCCAGGCCGACAATCGGCATTATCGGGACCGGCGCAATCGGCGGTTTCTACGGGGTGATGCTGGCGCGTGCCGGTTTTGATGTGCATTTTCTGCTGCGCAGCGAGTTTTCCGCTGTGGCCGAGCACGGGTTGCAAGTCGATAGCGCGCCCCATGGCGCGCTGAAACTGAACCCGGTGCAGGCTTATTCGAACGCTGGAGACATGCCACCCTGCGACTGGCTGCTGGTGGGCGCGAAAACCACCAGTAACGCCGACCTGGCACCCGCCATCCTGCAAGCGGCGGCGCCGAACGCCAAGGTACTGCTGTTGCAAAATGGCCTGGACGTCGAAGACAGTCTGCGTGATTTGCTCCCCGATTCGCTGCATGTGCTCGGCGGGCTCTGCTACATCTGCGTTCATCGCCAGGCACCGGGCGCCAGGCACCGGGC
>NZ_JBGCUL010000250.1:0-5819 GCF_054177685.1 Pseudomonas sp. P5_A2_2 | reverse complement strand
GTTCTATCTCAAACTCTCAAGGCGTCGCCTGCGACGCCGGATCTTCTTACTGTGAATTGACACAATCACAATACGAAGCCAAGATGGCATCTCAGAGTTTCAGGAAGGGCTCCGATGGAGCAGCGGGAGACCGACGACCAACACCCGGTCGTGACGAGGAGGAAATCACCGAGATCGTCGGAGGTTGCAACACGCCCTGAGGACCAGTCCGTCGCCAAAGCGAACGAGGCGATCGCAATCCGCCCCAAGCGCGGCAAGCTAACACTGCTTTCCAGGCGCATCTACAACGTTTTCCTGTATCACGCACAACAGCAGGGCGTTGAGAAGCCCAGCTACTCGATCTTGTTGTCGGAGCTCATCGACGACGCGCGTTTTTCGTCAAACAACACCGAGCTCTTGAAGTCGCACATCCGCGACATGCAGGCCACCACCATCGAATGGCACACCAGCGGCGGTCAAGCGCGCCAGTGGACCTCGACCCAACTTCTCGGCCCCGTCGTCATCGATGAGCCTGGCAGAGGCCAAGCCTGCACGATTACGTGGACCTATCCCGAGCCAATCCGCGACCGCCTGGTCAAGCCGGCGCAGTACACCCGGGTGCTCCTCGAGATCAGTTCGCAGATGCGGAGTTATGCGGCCTCGGTGCTCTACGAGCTGGGTGCCAGGTACCTCACATCACCCGGCCGCCTGACCATGCGTGAGGATGTGATCTGGTGGGCCTCGGTCTTGACTGGCCGAAGTGACATCACCAGTGTCGACTACCGCATCCTGCACCGCGACACCATCAAGAAGGCCCTCGCCGAACTGGACACGCTGTGCGAAGACTTCCGTCTGGAGGTCGTTGAACACAAACGTGGCCGCAAGGTTGAGGAGTTGCAATTTCGAGTGCTGCCAAAGCCGCAGGCAACCCTGGCGGGCCTACGGGACTCGGCCAAGAACGTCTTCGATCTTGAGCTGGTCGAGCGGGTCATATCCATCGGCTTCAAGCGCGGTGATGCCCAAGACTTGTACGCGGTGACAGACGAGGGTGCGCTCCGCGCCGCTGTGGAACACGTCGAGCAGCGCATGAAAAACACCGCGCTGCCACCGCTGAACTCACCCGCAGCGTACTTGCGCGACGCTTTGAAGAAGCAATACGCCGGCGAAGGGGAGGGCGGTAAGCCGCCTGCGGACAGTGCCGCTCCGCGGCCGAGCATCGACGAGCGCCTTCAGCGCCTTCGAGAGGAGTGGCAGCATCACAAGTCAAGCCAGGCGAAGTCGCTGTTTGAAGAGATGCTTGAGGCGGAGAAGGCCAGTCACATTGCGCGATTCGAGGACGAGCGCGTGAGCGAGCTGGCATCGCCCATCGCCAAGGCTTGGCGCCGAGACGGCGTGAAGAGCCGCATTGCAGCCAGCTCGTTCTTCCGATGGCTGGCGGCGTCGATGTGGCCGGGCGAGGTTACCGACAAGCAGCTGCTTGAATTCGCAATGGACCGCGAGCCTTGACGCGGTGCACCCACTGATCCCCACGCATCAGAACAAGAAAGTAGACCTGCATTGGACCAAGCAACACACAAGAGAATCGTTTCCTTCACCTGGGGCATTGCTGACGCCGTCTTGCGCGACCTCTTCGGGCGCGGCAAGTACCCGGACGTGACCCTGCCGATGTGCGTGCTGCGGCACAGGCAGATCAGCGCCGACATGAAGGCCGAAGGCCTGCTGGTGGGAGGGACACCGGCGTGAGCACCCGCAAGGCCACATCAAAAGCAAAGTCATCCACTGGCCACGTCGTTGTCCGACCAGACGCCGCCGAGGCTGTTGAGACCGCGTTCGCCGAAGTGGTCGGCCTCATAGAGCAGGCCCGCCAGCGGGCCTACCAGGCGGTCGATAAGGAACTCGTCGGTTTGTACTGGCGCATCGGCCAGTACATCAGCGCCAAGCTGGCTGCCGCTGTCTGGGGCGAAGGCGTGGTGGACCGCTTAGCGCAGCACCTCGCGCGCACGATGCCCGGGCAGCGCGGCTTCACCCGCAGAAACCTGTTCCGGATGCGGCAGTTTTACGAGACCTACAGCGCCGACAAGAAGGTGACAGCGCTGCTGACACAACTGCCGTGGACGCACAACCTGATCATCCTGACCCAGTCCAAGCACCCCGAAGAGCGAGAGTTCTATCTGCGCATGGCGGTGCAGGAGAACTGGAAAAGCCGCGAGCTGGAGCGTCAGTACAGCCTGGGCACCTTCGAACGCGCGGTGCTGAGTCCGACAAAAGTGTCGGCAGCGCTGACACAAATGCATGGCGACGCCGCCGCGGGCGTCTTCAAAGACGCTTACTCGGTCGAGTTCCTGAACCTGCCAACCGACCATACCGAGGCCGATCTGCACCGCGGCCTGCTGGGCCAGCTCCGCGCCTTTCTCATCGAACTGGGCCGAGACTTCTGTTTCGTCGGCTCGGAGTTCCCGGTGCAGGTGGGTGGTCGCGATTTTGCGCTCGACCTGCTTTTCTTCCACCGGGGCCTGAACTGCCTGGTGGCCATCGAGCTGAAGGTGGCTCGGTTCGAGCCTGAGCACCTGGGCAAGCTGAACTTCTATCTCGAAGCGCTGGACCGCGACGTGCGCAAGCCGCACGAGAACCCGGCCATCGGCGTGCTGCTGTGCGCGTCCAAGGACAGCGAGGTGGTGGAGTACGCGCTGAGCCGCACCCTGTCGCCGGCATTGGTGGCGCAGTACCAGACCCAGCTGCCTGACAAGCAGATGCTGGCAGCCAAACTGCATGAGTTCTATGCCTTGAACGCGCCAGCGGAGGGGGAGGCTGTGCCGGTGGCAGCTGTGCCAGCGCGCCGGAAGAAGGGCAGCCCGGCGTGATCGCTGACCTCACGCCGTAGTCGACCTACGCGGCAAACGCGGACACGACAGAAGCGTAGTCTTGGCACCACGTCGCCGCCCCTCGTTGCTTTGATCGGCGGCCCCGCAGCCCCGGGGACCACTTGATGCGGAACCACGAAGTTCCGGTCTGTGGCTAACCCACTTGCAGGTGCGCGTGCTCCACAATACGGGAGAGGCATAGTCCAATCATTGGGGGTAAGTGCAATGCGGATTTGTTCGTCGGTGCCAACGCACAACGACGCTAGAAGCGCATGAGCACCGCCTTCTTCGACCACCCCATCCTCAACTCCCCATATGAGTACCCAGCGCGCCACTGGGAGCTGGATGCCGCAGGCCAGCCGACGCAGAAGGTCGCCGAGTCGCGGCGCCGCGCTGACTTCGTCACCCCGATTCCAAAGCCCAAGAAGCAGAAGGGCGCTGCTGCCCAGCAGCAAGGGCTGGAATTCGACGAGCACAGCAGCGCGCAGCAGCAGTACAGCCATGCGGGCATCATCAACGGCGTGCGCGCCGAGGTCGACAAGTGGCGCACTCTGCCCGACCCCAACACCTGGGGAGTGACCCCCGAGACGGCTCGCCTGCTGCAACACTGGCGGCACCACGCCTTCAGTGACGTTCGGCCGTTTTTCTGCCAGGTGGAGGCAGTCGAAACCGCCGTCTGGCTCACCGAGGTCGCGCCGCAGCTTGGTAAGCGCGCCGAGCAGTTTCTAGAACACCTGAGCAACGCCAGCAATGAGGCGAACCCAGACCTGACGCGCCTCGCTCTAAAGCTAGCCACTGGCGCGGGGAAGACGACGGTGATGGCTATGCTCATCGCCTGGCAGACCGTCAATGCCGTGCGCAGACCCACCAGCCGCAAGTTCACACGCGGCTTCCTCATCGTGACCCCGGGCATCACGATCAAGGACCGGCTGCAGGTACTTCAACCCAGCGATCCCTATAGCTACTACCGCAGCCGTGAGCTGGTGCCGGCCGACATGCTGGAAGACCTGGGCCGCGCCAAGATCGTCATTACCAACTATCACGCCTTCAAGCTGCGGGAGCGCATGGAGCTTTCCAAGGGTGGCCGTCAGCTGCTGAAGGGTCGCACGGGCGATTTGCCGCAGACGCTGGAAACCGAAGGCCAGATGCTGCAGCGCGTGTGTCCAGAGCTGATGGGCCTGCAGCACGTGATGGCTATCAACGACGAGGCCCACCACTGCTACCGCGAGAAGCCCACGGCGCCCGACGAGGCCTTGAGCACTGAAGATAAGCAGGAAGCTGAAGCCAACAACGAAGCCGCGCGCTTGTGGATCAGTGGCCTGGAGGCAGCGGCGCGAAAAATCGGCATCTCGCGCGTGATGGACCTGTCGGCCACGCCCTTCTTTCTGCGCGGCTCAGGCTACGTGGAAGGCACGCTGTTCCCGTGGACGATGTCTGACTTCTCGCTGATGGACGCCATCGAATGCGGCATTGTGAAGCTGCCGCGCGTGCCCATCGCCGACAACATCCCCGGCACCGAGATGCCGCTGTACCGCAACCTCTGGGAGCACATCGGCAAGGACATGCCCAAAAAGGGCCGCGGAAAGGCCACCGGGCTGGATCCGCTGAAGCTGCCCACGCCGCTGCTGACCGCGCTGGAAGCGCTGTACGGCCACTACAAGCAAACGTATGAACTTTGGAAGCAGGCCGGTATTGCCGTACCACCGTGCTTCATCGTCGTCTGCAACAACACCGCCACCTCGAAACTGGTGTACGACTATGTCTCGGGCTTTGACCGCACCAGCGACGATGGCACCAGCAAGCTGGAGTACGGCCGGCTGGAGCTGTTCCGAAACCACGACGAGCACGGCAACTGGCTGGCGCGCCCGCGCACCCTACTGATCGACAGCGAGCAGCTCGAATCCGGCGAGGCGCTGGATGACAACTTCCGCGCTGTGGCGGGCCCCGAGATCGAGCGCTTCAAGCGCGAAATGGTTGAACGCAGCGGCAACCCTCAGGCCGCCGAGAGCATCAGCGACCAGGAACTGCTGCGCGAGGTGATGAACACCGTCGGCAAGACCGGCCGCCTGGGCGAATCGATCCGCTGCGTCGTGTCGGTGAGCATGCTCACCGAAGGCTGGGATACCAACACAGTGACCCATGTGCTGGGTGTACGCGCCTTCGGCACCCAGTTGTTATGCGAGCAGGTGATCGGCCGCGCGCTGCGCCGGCAGAGCTACGAGCTGAACAGCGAGGGGCTCTTCAACGTCGAGTACGCCGACGTGCTGGGCATCCCGTTCGATTTCAATGCAGAGCCGGTGATCGCTCCGCCGCAGAAGCCGCGCGAGACCGTGCGCGTCCACGCCGTGCGCCCAGAGCGTGACGCACTGGAGATCCGATTCCCGCGGGTGCAAGGCTACCGCGTCGAGTTGCCGGAAGATCGCGTGAGCGCCACATTTGACGAAGACTCCACCCTGGTCCTTACGCCCGACCTGGTTGGAGCCACGCAGACATTGCAGAGCGGCATCATCGGCGAGCAGGTGAACCTGACGCTGGCACATACGGCCGACGTGCGTCAGTCGCAGGTGATCTACGAGCTGACCTCCTACCTTGTGATGAACAAGTGGCGAGAGCCCGGCGAAGCGCCCAAGCTGCACCTATTCGGCCAGCTCAAACGCGCTGTCAAGCAATGGTTGGACGAGGGTCATCTAGTCTGCAAGGGCGGCACCTACCCGGCCCAGCTGATGTACAAGGCCCTGGCCGACCTGGCCTGCGAGCGCATCACTGCCGGCATCGTGCGTGCGGAGTTGGCCAATGCCCGGCCCGTGCAGGCGGTGCTGGACCCGTACAACCCGRTGGGCAGCACGCGACACCTGTCGTTCACCACCACACGCACCACGCGCTGGGAAACGGCGGCGGACCGATGCCACGTGAACTGGGTCGTGCTGGACAGCGACTGGGAAGCCGAGTTCTGCCGCGTGGCCGAACGCCACCCCCGGG
>NZ_JBGCUL010000249.1:0-5823 GCF_054177685.1 Pseudomonas sp. P5_A2_2 | reverse complement strand
TCGAAGACACTGGGTGCGAGACTGGAAATCACGGCACTGACAATTGTGGCGATGCTCATAAGGCTTTACCTCTTCTGTAGTTCACTTGACAAGGACCTAATGTGACACGTGATGAGAGTGAAGTTCACCTCACCGCGACGAACGTGCCTGCCTGAAAAGCCTGTAGTGGCTGCAATCTCCCGGCAATTCCCCGCGCTTGACGCCTCTCGACCGTTCGTCCTTTAAACCCCGTATTTGCTGGGCAAAGTCCGTTTTTTAAGGAGGTCATGACATGTCATGACGGATTTTTCGTGCGGTGGTTGTGACAGTACGTGGACCGAAAATGCCAGCTATCGAGCCCGGGGGAAATGTCGGGTATTGGCCGATTACAGACAGCGTAACGGCCGGCGGATCGTAGTTTGGCGCGGAACCCGCGTCCGCGGCGATCACATAGGTGTRGACTCGCATCGACATGCCTCCTGCGCAAAGAGCTGATCGAGCCACGCGAGCGCATCGGCACGATTCGTGATGTCTGCGACGAATTCCTGACCACGTGCGGTGGCTTCCAGAGTCCCGGACKACGACCAGCGCTGCGATGGGTGATAGGTCAGGCCGACTCCGCCGCGCGCTGAGTTCAACCAGTCAGGTACCGACCAAATGGACGGGCGCAGCGCATGACTCTCGGTCAGTCGAAAGCCTGTCTTGAACAGGCCGAAGCCCGGCTGCCGGGCTATGCGACCGTCCAGCATCAGACGGTCGGCAGCAATGTAAAGCGTGTTGTTTTCCTTCCAGCCGGCCCTGGTGTGTGGGTGTTCTTCGAGCCAAGGGTAGCGTTCAGCCGCGTGCGTTCCATCGACACCCAGAGATAAGACCTCCCCGATTTGCAGCCACCCATATACGCGATGTTCGCGTTGCCCCTCGTATGACCAGCGGCCCTGGATTTGCGTCACCGGCCGGAACAGACCCCAGAAGAGGAACAAATCGCCGACGCCGACACCTTGCCCGGCGAGATGACTTTGAGCTGCGGCAAGCTGACCGAGTGCGCCGCGCCATCCAGGCGCGCGAGGGCGCACGCGGGGATCAAGATCTGGATCGAGGTGGCAAGGTGTTGCTCTCGTGTATCGGCCTCGGGTGAGCTGTTCGATAAGTGTCGGGATCGGTTCGGTCAGGTCGCCGAAGGTGATGGGCGTCGGCATACGTGTGGGGATGGGGAGCGAGATTGGTCGCCCCTCCAGTAGCGGGCTAGGGACTCCGCCGGCGGAGGAGTCGAAACCTTTGCGGGAGAGTACRAGTTTCATAAGCCGCCAGTGGTGAGGAGCCGCTTGAAGTTGTGGTCCGAGGTGATTGGTTCACCGTCGATGCTGAGCGCCGCCAAGGGTTTGAGCGTAGTCCTTCTCTAAGCGGCTATTGCCGATTCAGTGATTGCACCTATTGCTTGGATGACCGCTATAGCTCACCTGGGTGCGCCACGAGTCTCGATATTCATGAACCTCATCCCAGTCCTGACTGTACTCGCAGCGGTGGCATTTCCGGGTAAATTCTTGCACTACTACCATCTGATAAGAAGCGCCTTGAACTGGGGTGCATTTACATGAGTCAGCGAAAATCTTCGAAGAAAGTCCTGGCAGAAGAAATCATACCGGTCGAGCGATAAGAGCCGCACCGCCGCTAATACGCTGATCGTGCTCATCTCTGAATTAGCCAGTCAACCGTCAGAAATCGGCCGATTCTGCTGAAAAAGTCGCTCTGCCCAAACGGCCTGATCATTGACTGGTGATAACGCCTTTTTTGCACGCTGCTACGTGAAATCCGAGTCCGGAAGTCTCTGCCAAAAGTAAAGATTTCAACCTCGGACGCGTACTTTTCCAATACGCAAACCATGGCCGACTTTTCAATAGAATCGGCCAAAGGCTTCCACTCGAACGCATTACCTGATCGGCTGTTTTGTGGGACGAAGCGGTCACCGATGTTCCGCTGCCAACATTGACCTGAACTGAGAAATGATCTCTGAAGATAGCCCGGCAGCTTCGAACACTGCGCAGGTGAAGCTAACGGGTGCAGGGCCTGGAGCGGTTATGATGCGGTCTGCAACCACAGCTACTGGACTGCTTCGATAAAGAGTGCGCCCTTCATAACCTACGGCATTTTGTTGTAAGAAGTCAGCGCTGTTCGAGGTATGAGCAACCGTGTCGAGAAGCCCGGCCCTCGCAAGTGCCAGCGTTCCCCCGCAGATACCGGCAATTGTCGCTCCACTTGAACGACTAGCATGAAGAAAGTCTCGAATATCCGGTGCTTCTGCACGTTCCCAGACCATTCCTCCAATGACGACAACAACGTCCGGTTTCCAGTCCAGACATTGTTGCAAACTGCTATCGACAGTTACAGCCAATCCACCCTGCGAGCGGAACTGCCCCGTAGCAGAAGCGAAAAACCTCACGTCGATCCCGTAAAACGGGGACGCAGTTCCAGCAATGAAAGCATATTCCCAGTCCGCAAAACCGGGTGTCAGTATCAATCCCACGCGTGCCATCAGTCCGAATCCTCCATGAATGCCAATAACACATGGCGACAACAAACATACATCAAGGGCTGCTTTGGGTCGAAATCTGCCCTGCTCGACAGGCATAAATCGGCCAGAAGCGGTGGGATGGACTCCTCCTCACTTCGGCATCTTGAGTGCCAGACTGRAAGTGCGAACCACAGTCAACGGTGAGAAGGAGTCCACACATGAAGCTTATGCGCATTGGGGTCGACCTGGCCAAGAACGTGTTTCAGATCCACGGCGTGGATTGTCATGAGCTACCCATCTGGCGGCAGCGTTTACCTCGTGATCGCTGGCTGCAAACGGTGCTGGAAAAGATCGAACCCGGCTGTGAGATCGGCATGGAAAGTTGTGGCGGTGCACATCATTGGGCGCGGCAACTACAAGCACGCGGATTTCGGGTGAAGCTGATCGCGCCGCAGTTCGTCAAACCGTACGTCAAGAGCAACAAGAACGACGCCAACGATGCCGAGGCGATCTGCGAAGCCATGAGCCGCCCCAGCATGCGCTTCGTCGCCGTCAAGACCATCGAACAACAGGATATCCAGGCGACGCATCGCATCCGGGCCAGCTTAATCGAACAGCGGACGGCCAAAGCCAATCAGATTCGTGGGTTGATCGCCGAGTACGGCCTCGTTGCTCCGAAGGAATTACTGATGCTGCGTCGCGCAATACCGTGCTGGCTAGAAGATGCAGATAACGGTTTGACGGCACGCTTTCGTCGTCTGCTGAATGGCTTGTGGGATGACCTTCGCGCATTGGATGAACGTGTTGGCCAACTCGACAGCGAAATATCTGCAATCGCGGCAAGCGAGCCGACTGCCATCCGTTTGCAGCAACTGCGCGGCGTCGGCCCGATGATCGCCACCGCACTTATTGCTGCCATCGGTGATGCCCGACAGTTTGCCAATGGCCGACAGTTGGCCGCCTCGCTAGGGCTGACGCCAAAGCAACACAGTTCTGGCGGCAAGGATCGACTGCTTGGCATCAGCAAACGTGGGGATGCTTATCTCCGAACGTTGATGGTCCACGGTGCGCGGTCGGCACTGCGCACAGCCAAGTCCAAAGACGATCGACTTAGCCAGTGGGTCGTCCGCTTAGCCGAGCGCTCACATCCCAATGTGGCCGCTATCGCACTCGCGAACAAAACCGCACGCATGGCTTGGGCGATGTTGCGCAACGACACTGATTACCAACCGGATCGGGCTGCGGCCTGATCTACCAAACCGACAAGTCTAACGAGTAAACAAACCGTCTACCCAGATTGCGAAGCAACCCGAACGATGGCAAACCGGTCGAACCGGCGTTGGCAAAACCCTCAAGTGTCCAGGTGCGTAAAGCACGTAGAAGCGATTGGGAGCCGRCGCGCGAATAGCCCATCATGGCCCTGCATCGAAWCGATGCYGWAKYCAGAGGCCGAATATACGTGTGCAGTCGGCACGGGCGCCAAAGCGAAGGAAGCTTCCCAACGAGGAGGAGTCCATATACGGTCTCTCGAAAATCATCAGAGTGGCTCCGACAAAATACGGCCAACTTCTGTCGGATCAGTTAGTCGTTCTTAACGTATTACTCATGTTCAATTAGATTGAGCGTTTCCTTCCAGAATCTCAAACCCATCATCAAGGGGGGCGTATCCAACAACTTTTCTGGTCTTATCAATAGAAAGGCGCTTATACCTGTTGTTTGAGACCCCATGGATAACGTGGAATCCGCTCAGTTCGGCCTCAACGCAATTTCTAAGTAGTGCGACAACATCCTTAAAACTGATAAAAGCAGCTACGTCCCTGGGACTGTGGCTCTCCCCTTGGTGAAACTTGGCTACGTTTGCAATACGGACTGCGATTGTTGTCATGTGACCATCGTTTGCATACATCGAAGCGAGAGCTTCCCCAAACACTTTGCTGACCCCGTAAAGATTGCCTGGTTTAGGTGCCATACATTCATGTATCTGGACATCTTTTGGATAACCTTCAATAGTCTGGGCACTGCTCGCAAATATGAAGCGCTTGCAGCCTTGAGCCCTTGCGGCGAATAGCATGTTGTAGGTCCCCACAATATTCACAGGAAGCAGGGAGGTCATGAAATCGGCGTCTGGGTTAGGGTCAGCAGCTAGATGAATCACGGTATGTATGCCTTCGCAAGCTTCAAGGCAACTGGCTTGATCCCTGATGTCGAGAGAGAAACGTTGTGCCGAGTCCGGAAGTTTTGAAACGTCTATATCGGCTAAACGCAAATCTGACTTATCGCCTTGCGCTGTCCAAAAAGCGCTGCCGATCTGGCCCGCAGCACCGGTGACTAAAATTTTTCGTGTTCTCATTTCAGCATGTCCTTATGGTAAACCTCACTATAGCCTCCCAGCCTTGTGGACCGTTTACAACCTCCAATAAGGGTGACAAGCATCAATTCTAAAGTCCGCTGCTGGCCGATTGTTGCCTTTCACCACCGGTTGAATCCACAGCCGAAAGCAGCCGGTCAGTCAGGGGATAGTTGAAGGGTATTCAGGGTGATGGTGGTAGCTGGCCAGGCAAACTTCGCTAGCATCGTTTGCAGCCATTTGGCGGTGATGCCAGATTGGAACGGGTGATCCGGTTAATGCGTGTGAGGGCGTTCATAGGGGCGCTTTCAAAAAGCGCTGTTCATGATCAGGCTCCGGCAACAGGCACGTGTCGTATTTCCCGAAGAGCCGATAACGATTAAGCGCAATGCGGTCGTACGCCCAATTTCGAAGTTTGCGAGGGAAGATGCGCAACAGGTTCACGGGGCGCCAGAGTGCGGAAAACTGGGCGATGACTTCGAAAAATGCATCCGAACGGTCCCAGTAGTGTCGGTCGCGGATCACCGCCATGGTGTCGAATTGATCCATGGGCAAACCTGCCCACGCGAGCAGAGCCTGCCCCTCGGGTGACTGAACCGCCGCCAACCGCACTCGACGCTGGCGGTCATGGCGAATCAAGAACCTCACCCAGCCATTGCACAGCTTGCAGACGCCGTCGAACAGGACCACCGTCTCTCCTGGTTTGAGCAGTGGCGCGGGTGAGGGGCGGATTTGTGAGGCTGGCATAAGCGTAGGTCCAAGGGAGCCTGGTTATCCCGGATCATAACCGCGTGCCAGCGTTAAAGTCTGCATTTGGCTGTGGATTCAACCGGTCGATGCGAC
Organism: Pseudomonas sp. P5_A2_2; assembly: GCF_054177685.1. NCBI lineage: Bacteria > Pseudomonadati > Pseudomonadota > Gammaproteobacteria > Pseudomonadales > Pseudomonadaceae > Pseudomonas > Pseudomonas sp. P5_A2_2. The sequence continues at coordinate 145 of NZ_JBGCUL010000249.1, read as the reverse complement.
ACAACTGAATTCTGTGTAAGCAGAAGGCGTATTGCCGCAGTCCTCAATCGACTGTGGAAAGGCCATGCTTGTGTGCGTAGGCGTACAGATCTACGCGGTTCGTCAGGCCCAGCTTGCTGTAGATCGATGTTAAATGGTTGCGCAG
>NZ_JBGCUL010000248.1:0-5838 GCF_054177685.1 Pseudomonas sp. P5_A2_2 | reverse complement strand
TCAAGCGCCTGATCCAGCACCCCGGCGCCTTGCAGGTGATCGACTTCGCCGAAGGCAAGGCGCAACTGGTGGCGGTGCGGGCGTACTACGGCGGGCCACTGGTGGGTCAGCAACTGCGGCAGTTGCGCGAGCACATGCCGAACGTTGAAACCCGTGTCGCGGCGATTTTCCGTCGTGACCGGCCGATCCTGCCCCAGGGCGACACGGTGATCGAGGCCGACGACGAAGTGTTTTTCATCGCCGCCAAAGCGAACATTCGCGCGGTCATGAGCGAAATGCGTCGTCTCGATGAAACCTATAAACGCATCGTCATCGCCGGTGGCGGGCAAATCGGCGAGCGTTTGGCCGAGGCCATCGAAAGCCGTTATCAGGTGAAAATCATCGAGATGAACCCGGCCCGTTGCCGTCATCTCTCGGACCACCTCGACAGCACCGTGGTGTTACAGGGCAGCGCCTCGGACCGCGACCTGCTGATGGAGGAGAACATCGCCGACGCGGACCTGTTCCTCGCCCTGACCAACGACGACGAAGCCAACATCATGTCGTCGCTTCTGGCCAAGCGCTTGGGTGCGAAGAAGGTGATGTCCATCATCAACAACCCGGCTTATGTCGATCTGATCCAGGGCGGTGACATCGACATCGCCATCAGCCCTCAACTCGCCACCATCGGCACCTTGCTGGCCCACGTGCGCCGGGGCGACATCGTCAGCGTGCACTCACTGCGCCGAGGCGCGGCGGAGGCCATCGAGGCGATTGCCCATGGTGATGCGAAATCAAGCAAGGTGATCGGCAAGGCCATCGAGAACATCGGCCTGCCGCCGGGCACCACCATCGGTGCGATCATCCGCGACGAAGAAGTGATCATTGCCCATGACGACACCGTGATCGAAACGGGCGACCATGTGATTTTGTTCCTTGTGGATAAAAAGCATATTCGCGATGTGGAGAAGTTGTTCCATGTGGGGTTGAGCTTCTTCTGATCCGGATTTTTCGGTGATCAGGCTGGCCTCATCGCGAGCAAGCTCGCTCCCACAGGGTTCTCGGTCGTACACACCATTTGTGTTTCTGAAGATCAACTGTGGGAGCGAGCTTGCTCGCGATAGCGGACTTCCAGATCCCGGATATCTTCCTGACACACCTCAAAAAGGAATCCACCAATGATCGAATCCCTGGAAAAAATGCTCGCCAAGGGTGTGGATAACGCTTTGCTACGCTTCGGCTTGGGCAAGGGCTATCTGGATCTGGGGGAGAACGCCAAGGCAGTGGAGCATTTTCAACGCTGCGTCGAATTCGACCCGAAGTATTCGGCGGCGTGGAAACTACTGGGCAAGGCCCACCTGGCGCTGGCGGACTTTGCGGCCGCGCGACAAGCCTGGGAGCAAGGCCTGGAAGCTGCCCGCGGCCATGGTGACAAACAGGCCGAGAAGGAAATGACAGTGTTCCTGAAGAAGCTCGAGCGTCAGGCGCACGCAGGCCAATAAAGATCAAAAGATCGTCCGAAGGCTCGGGCCGCGTTCGGACGATCTTTTGATTTTTTGCATCAATACCAGCGAGCTTCACCCGGTGGACGCTTCTTGAAGCGCTTCATGCTCCACATGTACTGGCTCGGATAAGCCCGCACATAGCGCTCGACCACCTGGCTCATGGCCGCGCAGGAGGTTTCGGTATCGGTGCTGTACATGGCCTCCGGCGCGGCTTCCAGTATTACCTTGTAACCTGAACCGTCCGGCAGGCGCAGTGCATGCAGGAACACGCCGACCGCCTTGCCGCCGGCGAGCATGTTCGGCACGAACTTGCTGGTCAGCGCCTGAGTGGCGAAGAACGGCACGAAGATCCCGGCGGATTCAGCCGGTTCCGGGTCAGCGGGAATGCCCACTGYGCCACCTTTGCGCACTTCCTTGATGACGCTGAGGATGCCTTCCTTGGTGGAAGCTGCGACCTTGTTACCCAACTGCACCCGCTGCTTTTGCAGCAATTCATCCACCGCCTTCAATTTGGGTGGACGGTAGAAAATGATCGGTTTGCACTGGCTGCAATAGAAGTGGTTGAGCACTTCCCAGTTGCCCAGGTGACYGGTGATGCCGACCACGCCTTTGCCGGACGCGAGGGCGTCTTTCAACACGTCGAGGCCTTCGACCTCGCGCACCAGGTCGATGGAACGCTGGGCGGGCCAGATCCAGGCACAGGCGCTTTCGGTCAGGGACTTGCCAATGTCCTTCAGGCTCTGGCCCACCAGGCGCTCACGCTCGGCAGGGTCCATGTCCGGAAAGCATTTGGACAGGTTGATCCGTACCACGTCGCGGGAACGGTTCGGGGTTTTCCACATGACCCAGCCAATCGCCGAGCCCACGGTCTGCACGGCCCTCCACGGAAGCAGGGCAAACAGCCGCAGAGCGCCTACCAGCAAGGCGCCTTTCAACTTATCCACAGGTCACTCCTGATCTTGTGCTGTGCGCGAGGCGGCCATTCTAACCGCCGTTCGCCAACTGCGCGTAGCGGTCGCAATCGCGGGTGTGATCCATGACCATGCCCGAGGCCTGCATCAGCGCGTAACAAATGGTCGGCCCGACGAACGTGAAACCGGCTTTTTTCAGGCCTTTGCTCATTTCCACGGCGGTCGGCGTAACGGCCGGGACTTCGCTGCGATCCTTGAAATGATTGATCACGGGCGTGCCACCGACAAACGACCAGAGAAACTCCACCGGGTCCTCCAGCGCCAGCCAGGCCTGGGCATTGCGCCGGGCCGCGTTGAGTTTGAGGCGGTTGCGGATGATGCCCGGATCGAGCATCAATTCGTCGATTTCGGCATCGCTCATCTGCGCTACGCGCTGGACGTCGAAGCCGAACATCACCTGGCGATAATGCTCGCGTTTGCGCAGCACCGTGATCCAGGAAAGCCCGGCCTGGAACCCTTCGAGCAAAAGCAACTCGAACAATCCCTGCGCATCGCGTAGCGGCGTGCCCCACTCCTGATCGTGATAAGCCATGTACAACGGATCTTCGGAACACCAAAAGCAGCGTGGCATAAGGCTCCAGGGGGCGTGCGCAGCAACGAATCGGGTATACTCCCGCTCTTTAAATCGCAGCCCAAGAAACAGGTGAATTTCGTGAGCCAGCCTACGCCAGCCGTGCGTACCTTCCAAGACTTGATCCTCGCCCTCCAGCAATACTGGGCCGAGCAAGGTTGTGTGGTACTTCAGCCCTACGATATGGAAGTAGGCGCCGGCACTTTCCACACTGCAACATTCCTGCGCGCCATTGGCCCGGAAACCTGGAACGCCGCCTACGTGCAGCCAAGCCGTCGTCCGACTGACGGCCGCTACGGCGAAAACCCGAACCGTCTGCAGCACTACTACCAGTTCCAGGTCGTCCTGAAGCCGAACCCGGACAATTTCCAGGAACTGTACCTGGGCTCCCTCAAGCACGTCGGCCTGGACCCGCTGGTCCACGACATCCGCTTCGTCGAAGACAACTGGGAATCGCCGACCCTCGGCGCCTGGGGTCTGGGCTGGGAAGTCTGGCTCAACGGCATGGAAGTCACCCAGTTCACCTACTTCCAGCAAGCGGGCGGCATCGAGTGCTACCCGGTGACCGGCGAGATCACCTACGGTCTCGAGCGTTTGGCCATGTACCTGCAAGGCGTGGACTCGGTCTACGACCTGGTCTGGGCTGACGGCCCGTTCGGCAAGGTGACCTACGGCGACGTGTTCCACCAGAACGAAGTGGAACAGTCGACCTACAACTTCGAACACGCCAACGTCGACAAGCTGTTCGAACTGTTCGATTTCTACGAAAGCGAAGCCAAGCGCCTGATCGAACTCGACCAGCCGCTGCCGTTGCCGAGCTACGAAATGGTGTTGAAGGCTTCCCACACCTTCAACCTGCTGGATGCGCGCCGGGCAATTTCCGTGACTGCGCGTCAGCAATACATCCTGCGTGTACGCACCCTGGCGCGTTCCGTTGCGCAAGCCTACCTGTTGGCTCGCGCCAAGCTGGGCTTCCCGATGGCGACCCCGGACCTGCGTGATGAAGTACTGGCCAAGCTGGAGGCTGCACAATGAGTGCTCTGGATTTTCTGGTTGAACTGGGCACTGAAGAACTGCCACCCAAAGCCCTGAACACCCTGGCCGAGGCGTTCCTCGCCGGTATCGACAAGGGCCTGCAAGCCGCCGGCCTGAACTACGAAAGCAAAACTGTTTATGCCGCCCCGCGCCGCCTGGCCGTGCTGATCACCTCGCTGGCCACCCAGCAGCCGGATCGCAGCATCAACCTCGACGGCCCGCCACGCCAGGCCGCATTCGATGCCGAAGGCAACCCGACCCAGGCGGCCCTGGGCTTCGCCAAGAAGTGCGGCGTCGAACTGAGCGAAATCGATCAGAGCGGCCCGAAACTGCGCTACAGCCAGAGCATCGCCGGCAAGGCGACCGCGAGCCTGCTGCCGACCATCGTCGAAGATTCCCTGAACGACCTGCCGATCCCGAAACGCATGCGTTGGGGCGCGCGCAAGGAAGAATTCGTTCGTCCGACCCAATGGCTGGTGATGCTGCTCGGTGACCAGGTCATCGATTGCACCATCCTCGCCCAGAAGGCCGGCCGCGATTCCCGTGGTCACCGCTTCCATCACCCGGAAAGCGTGCGCATCGGTTCGCCATCCAGCTACCTGGCCGACCTGCGTGCCGCCTACGTGCTGGCTGACGCCAACGAGCGTCGCGAGATCATCAGCAAGCGCACCGAAGAGCTGGCCACCCGTCAGGAAGGCACGGCAATCGTTCCGCCAGCGCTGCTCGATGAAGTGACCGCGCTGGTCGAATGGCCGGTGCCGCTGGTGTGCTCGTTCGAGGAACGCTTCCTCGACGTGCCACAGGAAGCCCTGATCACCACCATGCAGGACAACCAGAAGTACTTCTGCCTGCTGGACGCCGACGGCAAGTTGCTGCCACGTTTCATTACCGTGGCCAACATCGAAAGCAAAGACCCGCAGCAGATCATCGCCGGTAACGAGAAAGTGGTCCGCCCACGCCTGACCGACGCCGAGTTCTTCTTCAAGCAAGACAAGAAGCAGAAGCTCGAAGACTTCAACCTGCGCCTGCAGAACGTGGTGTTCCAGGAAAAACTCGGCAGCGTCTACGACAAGGCCGAGCGCGTTTCCAGGCTCGCCGCATTCATCGCTCAGCGCATCGGCGGCAACGCTGCATGGGCAGCCCGTGCGGGCCTGCTTTCGAAGTGCGACCTGTCGACCGAGATGGTCGGCGAGTTCCCGGAGATGCAAGGTGTCGCCGGTTACTACTACGCCCTCAACGATGGCGAGCCGGAAGATGTCGCCCTGGCCCTGAACGAGCAGTACATGCCACGCGGTGCCGGCGCTGAACTGCCGTCCACCCTGACCGGTGCGGCCGTGGCCATCGCCGACAAGCTCGACACCCTCGTGGGTATTTTCGGTATCGGCATGCTGCCGACCGGCAGCAAAGACCCGTATGCCCTGCGCCGTGCCGCACTGGGCGTGTTGCGCATCCTGATCGAGAAACAACTGGACCTGGACCTGACCGACGCCGTGGCCTTCGCCGTGGATGCATTCGGGACCAAGATCAAGGCTGCCGGCCTCAATGACTCGGTGCTGGAGTTCATCTTCGACCGTCTGCGTGCCCGTTACGAAGACGAAGGCGTCGACGTCGCCACCTACCTGTCGGTACGTGCCTTGAAGCCAGGCTCGGCCCTGGACTTCGACCAGCGTGTGCAAGCGGTACAGGCCTTCCGCAAACTGCCGGAAGCCGCCGCCCTGGCCGCGGTGAACAAGCGCGTGTCGAACTTGCTGAGCAAGGTCGAAGGCTCCGTTCCGAC